>JAFAWI010000019.1 GCA_019241915.1 Alphaproteobacteria bacterium | reverse complement strand
GGAATCACCGTCGTGGTGCCGCCGAACGCGGCGGCGACCGTGGCGCTGTAGAAATCGTCGGCGCACATCACGCCAAAGCCGGACTTCTGCTCGATATGGCAATGGCTGTCGATCGCGCCGGGCAGCACCAGCTTGCCAGCGGCGTCGATCTCGCGCGCCCCGGCGGCCAGCCCGCGGCCGAGCGTCGCGACAACGCCGTTCTTGACGCCGACGTCGCAGCGCTGGGTATCGGCCGCCGTCACGACGGTGCCGTTGCGGATGACGAGATCGTAGTCTGCCATTGTCTGCAACCCCGCATGCCTGCCGCTCGGCAAACTGTAGCATGAGCTGTGCCGGGAGGTGCCGCGTCGTGCAGCTCGCAGCAACCTCGGGTCAGCCGCATCGTTAGGATCGGCATGAGCGTCCAGATTCGTCCGCAGCGGCTTTCCGCCACCGCGATCCGCAACCGCAAGGGTGGGGACAAGATCGTCTGCCTGACGGCTTATACCGCGCCGGTCGCGCGGCTGCTCGACGAGGAGGTCGACCTGCTGCTGGTCGGCGACAGCCTGGCAATGGTGATTTACGGTTTCGACAGCACCTTGCCGGTGACGCTCGACATGATGGTCGCGCATGGCGCTGCGGTGGTACGGGCGACGCAGCACGCGGCGATCGTCGTCGACCTGCCGTTCGGGGCGTACCAGGAATCGCCTGAACAGGCGTTCCGCGCCGCCGCGCGGGTGATGGCCGATACGGGTTGCATGTCGGTCAAGCTCGAAGGCGGCGAGGAAATGGCGGAGACGGTCGCGTTTCTGACGCGGCGCGGCATCCCGGTGATGGGCCATATCGGGCTGACGCCGCAGGCGGTCAATCAGCTGGGCGGGTACCGCTCGCGCGGCCACGAGGGCGCGGAGCGGCGCAAAATCCTCGCCGACGGCGCCGCGATCGCCGACGCCGGCGCGTACTCGCTGGTCATCGAAGGGGTGAATGAAGGTGTTGCCCGCGACATGACCGCAGCCGTGGCGATCCCGACGATCGGGATCGGCGGCTCACCGGCCTGCGACGGGCAGATCCTCGTCACCGACGACATGCTCGGCCTGTTCGCGTTCACGCCGAAATTCGTCAAGCGCTACGCTCGTCTGGCGGACGACATCCGTGAGGCGGCCCGCGCCTACGCGGCGGAAGTGCGCGACGGCCGCTTCCCAGCGCCGGAACATACCTACCAGGCGCCGGCGAAGCGGGCGAAGACGACGGCGGGGGCCCTGACCGTGCAATCGAATCTCCCGCTAAGCGGAAACTCCGGCGAGCCGTAGAGGGATGCCCTGGGCTCCCGCTGGCGCGGGGGAGCGACAACCTATTTTAACGGCAACATCCTAATTCCCGTGCGCGGCGGCGAAGCCCTTGCCTTCCTGCAACTGGCCTAACGCCTGCTGGATCAGCCCCTCGGCGTTGACCTTGTGACCGCCGAACACGTCGCGCGCGACGTGCAGGTCGCCGAGCGCTGCTTGCAGATGCCCTTCGGCTCGGTTGATCTCGGGATAGCGCCCTTGCGCGATGGCACCGGCGGCGAACGACACGATCCCCACAGTGAGCAGGGCCGCTGCGATCTTCAGGTTTGAACGCGGCATCGACGATTTCTCCAGCCTCGGTTGATTTGACACGACAGCGAGAACGTGCGGTGCCGCCGATTATTCGGCTCGTCCCGTCGCTCGCTTCGACAGGGATCGCCGGTCGCGCTACTCTGACCGACGGATTGCTAGCGCGGAGGGCGTCATGACGACAAGTGCACATCGGCCGACCATCGCGGTGACCCGCCATGCGATCGCCGCCGGGCATTATCTCGCCGCGACGGCCGGGTTCGACATCCTGCAGGGCGGCGGCAACGCCATCGATGCCGGAGTCGCGGCGGGAATCGCGCTCGGCGTGCTGCAGAGCGACCTCGTCAATTGCGCCGGCGTCGCGCCGATCCTGATCTATGTCGCCGAGAAGCAGGAGGTCGTGACCATCGCCGGGCTCGGCACTTGGCCGCGCGCGCTCGACCCGCAGCTGTTCTTGCGCGAGCACGGCGGCAAAATCCCGCCCGGCGTGCTGCGGACCGTGGTGCCGGCGGCGCCGGACGCGTGGATCACCGCGCTGCGCCGCTATGGCACGATGAGTTTTGGAGGTTGCCGCGGCGGCGATCCGCCTCGCGCGCGACGGCTTCCCGATGTACCCGCTGATGGCCGACAGCCTGAAGCGCCATGCCGAACGTCATGCGCAATGGCCATCGAGCGCGGCCGTCTATCTGCCGGGCGGGCGACCGCCCGAGAGCGGCGAGGTGTTCTACCAGAAGGACCTTGGCGCCTCGCTGCAATACATGGCCGACGAGGAGAAGGCGGTGGCCGGACGCGGCCGCGAGGCCGGGCTCGATGCCGCGCGCGACGCGTTCTACCGGGGCGACATCGCCCGCAAGTTCGTCGCGTTCCACAAGGAGCAGGGCGGCTTGCTGTCGGCCGAGGATCTGGCGAATTACCGCTCGCCGGTCGGGCCGCCGGAGCGGCGGCGCTTTGGCGACCTCGAAGTCTTTACCTGCGGCGCGTGGTGCCAGGGGCCGGTCCTGCTGCAGACCTTAGCGCTACTCGACGGCACCGATTTCGCCAAACTCGGCCACAACAGCGCCGATTACGTGCACCGGCTGACCGAGGCGCTGAAGCTCGCCTTCGCCGACCGCGAGGCATACTACACCGATCCGGCGGTGGGCAGCGTGCCGCTGCCGACCTTGATTTCCGAGGAGTACGCGGCCGAGCGGCGCAAGCTGATCGACCCCAACAAGGCGTGGCCGGAGATGCCGCCGCCCGGCGGGTTGGGCGCCAAGGGCCAGGTGCTCAGCGCGAGCGCGGGCAATCCGTTCCCCGAGCCCGACACGTCCTATGTCTGCGCCGCGGACCGCTGGGGCAATCTGTTCTCGGCGACGCCGAGCGACGGATCGTACGGCTCGCCGATCGTGCCTGGCACCGGGCTTATCCCGTCAAACCGCGGCTCGCAGTCTCGGCCCGACCCGGCGCACCCGGCCGGGCTGGCACCGGGCAAGCGGCCGCGACTGACGCCAAACCCGGCGCTGGCGATTCGCGGCAACGGCGCGCAGTTCATGCCGTTCGGCACGCCGGGCGGCGACGTCCAGACCCAGGCGATGCTGCAGGTCCTGCTCAACGTCGTTGCGCACGGGATGGACGTGCAGAGCGCGATCGAGGCGCCGCGTTTTGCCAGCTACTCGTACCCGTCGTCGTTCGCGCCCTATGACTACTATCCCGGCCGGCTCAACCTCGAAGCCCGCTTCCCGGAGCCTGTCGCCGCCGACCTTGCCGGGCGCGGTCACAAGATCGAGCGTTGGCGCGACTTCGAGTGGCTGGCCGGCGCGGTCTGCGCGATCCTCGTCGACAGGGGGCGCGGCACGCTCGAAGCCGGCGCAGACCCGCGGCGCGCCGCCTACGCGCTCGGCTGGTGACGCGGCGCCCGCTTCGGCGGCGGACTGACAGATCGACAAAACGCTTGTGCGGCTCGCCCGGATCCTGATCCAGCGCAGGGACATCCTCTGCGGGTTCTGAAGGCGCGGCGCCGGGATGCGTGGATTAAGCGCCGCGGCGCTCTTGTTTTGGATAGGGTGTGCCGTCGCGGTGCGTGTAGGTGCCGGCCGGGCTGTGCGGCGGCACGATCATGTCAATGTCCGGGTAATGCGCACCGTCTTCGGCCAGGCGTGTGCCCATTTCGAGAAATGTCGCATCCGCGGCCGAACGGTTCTGCAAATGATGGCCGTTTGAGTCGCCCGCTTTGAATCCGGCGCAGTCGCCGGCGCGCAAGGTCTCGGCCCCGGCGTCGGTCACCAGGGTGAGTTCGCCCGACACGATGTAAATGAATTCGTCCTGCGCGATGTGCCAATGACGCTGGCTCGACCAGGCGCCGGGCGGCAGGCGCACCAGGTTGACGCCGTATTGCGTCAGGTTCGCCGCGTCGCCAAGACGGGTCCGCTGCCGTGCGCGGCACGGTTCGTCGAACGGTGAGGGGTACATTGTGCCCGTGACGACGGGAAGCGAGGCGATGTCGATGCGCTTGGCCATGGCGGGCTCCCTGCGGTGAAGTTGCAGAGGCTTGCGGCCGACGGGGCGGTGAGTCAATCTTGATTCGGTAATCAATGTAACTGGACTATGCTGCTGTCCGCCCGCGAGACCGCCGACGTGCTCGGCATCAAGCTCGACACGCTCTACGCCTATGTCAGCCGCGGCTTGCTGTCCTCGGTCGAGGTCGCCGCCAGCCGCGAGCGGCATTACGAGGCGGAAGAGGTGGAACGATTTCGCGCGGGGCGCGGCGGCCGCGGCCGCGCCGAACCGCTGATGCCGCTGATCGGCTCGGCGATCTGCCTGATCGAGAACCACCGGCTCTACTACCGCGGCCGCGACGCGCTGGCGCTGGCTGAGGCAGCGACGCTGGAGGACGTCGCCGCGATCCTGTGGGACGAGAAAGCGCCGGGCGTCGGCATCGTTCCCGGCACAGTGATGGAGCGCTGCGGTGCCCCCTGTGCTTCGGGGCCAGGCAAGCGGCGGCTTGGGCTTATCGAACGGTGCCAGATGCAACTCGCCCAGTTCGGTGCGGCCGATCTGGCTGCACTCGATCTCAGCCCTATCGGCGTGATGCGCACCGGGCGGCTGATCCTCGCCGCGCTCGCGGCCTGCGTGGGCGAGAGCGAGCCGTCGCCGCAGCCGGTACACGAGCAACTCGCGCGGGGATGGCGGCTCGCTCCGGCGGGCGCCGATGTGGTGCGGCGCTGCCTGGTGCTGCTCGCCGACCACGAGCTCAACGCCTCAACGTTTGTCGCGCGCTGTGTCGCATCGACCGGCGCGACCCCTTACGCCGTGGTATCGGCGGCGCTGGCGGCGCTGTCAGGCCGCCTTCACGGCGGCGCATCGGCGGCGGTCGAAGCGCTGGCGGGCGAGCTGCTCGCCACCGACGCGATGAGCGCAATGGCGGCGCGCCTCGCGCGCGGCGAGGCGCTGCCGGGTCTCGGTCAACCTCTTTATCCGAAAGGCGATCCGCGCGCGGTTGCCATCCTTGCCGCCGCCCGCACTGCGGTCCCCACGCGCGCCGAATGGATCGATCAGGTAACGCAGGCCGCGCTCCGCCTGACAGGGCAGCAGCCGAACGTCGATTTCGCCCTGGGCATCGCCGCCACGGTGCTGGGTCTGCCGCCGGGTTCGGCGCTCGGTGTGTTCCTGGTCGGGCGCGCCGCCGGCTGGATCGCGCATGCGATCGAGCAATACGAGACGGGGATGCTGATCCGCCCGCGGGCGCGCTATACCGGCCGCAGTCCCGTTACTTCAGCCGCGGCATGAGACCACCGCTTTAGCCGCGTATGCGAGGCCGGTTTCGCCGATGGCTGCTGATCGGTGCGGCAATGCTCGGCATCGCCGTGCTGCCTGCGCTGGCAAGATTGGGTTATGTCGCGTACGTGCTCTCGGTGCCGCGCTATTCGGCGGTTGCCCTTTTCGAAAAGGCCGGTTTCAACCTGCGCCTCGATTTCTTCCGCACCGGCACCGATGCGCGCCAATCGGGACGCTACCTCAGTGTCATCACCACCGCGGCCTACCGCACGTTCAACATTCCGGGCTGGGATTGGGCGCATAAGGCGCGCACCAGCATCTACCGCATCGACGAAAACCATGTGGCCGTCCTGAGCCCGATGGGCAATGACTACAAGATTACGCTGAAGCCCTTCGATTATGCGCCTGTGGTTTCCGACACGGGCAAAGGGTGGCAGTATCTCGGCGCTTTCGATTTCGCTTTTGCGCCCGGCGGACCGCCGCATTTGGAATTTTTCGATCAGCAGCTGCCCGAGTGCATCCCGATGGGGACGGAGGCGTCGCCTCGGGCGGCGGCATTGCCCCGCGCCGAGGCGCGGCGGGAGAGCTGTCCAAGCCCGGATTACCACAGCGCAGCGTCGTACTGATGGCTGACGATATCGCCGGGGGCGGATTGGCGCGACGCCGTCTTCGGCGGCTCAAGGCGGCCGACAACCGTCAGGTCGGCTACGTCCCGGATGCCGGGCACGCGGCTGATCGAGCAGTGCAGGGGCGATCCGTGCTGAGCGCCATGGCGCGTCGTTTCTAGAAACGCTTTCGAGATAGTCTATCACGCCGGTGCAGCAACACTATTTGTCCAGCCAGGCGTCTTCCATGCGCCACAAATTGTAGGGGCTGTTGACGCCGGTGGTGATGCCCTTGACTTGCGGGTAGGCGCA
>JAFAWI010000698.1 GCA_019241915.1 Alphaproteobacteria bacterium | reverse complement strand
AACTCGTTGGCGACCCCGGCCGGCCGCAGGTCGGAGACGACCACGGCGACGCCTTTCGCGGCCAGCGCGCGGGCGGTCGAATTGCCGATGCCGATCGGCTTGCCGCAACCGGTGACAAGAGCGACGCGCGTCGGATGGGGCATGAGGTTCCTCCGTTACGGTTGTGACGGGACGTATCCCTTCGGCGCTTCCTGGATCAAGCGCCAGGGTGTGGCCGTCGGCATCTGCGAGAAACGCCATCCACAAATCGTCAGGTTGCCATAGCGATAGAGATGCCGGAGGTCGAGCACGTCGCGATAGAACGCCTCCGCCCGATCCACATCGGCGACCGAGAATGCGATCTGGCCGATGCGGTTGAGGGTGAAGCGATTGGCTTCGGGCATCAGCATTCCTCCTGATCCCCCTTCCGCTTGCGGGGGCGGGAGAGGCCTATCGCGGCAGCGACGGGGGTAAGGGTTTCGTTGCGACGCGACCCTCACCGGTCTCGCGCCTGGCGGCACGATTCACCCTCTCCCGCAAGCGGGGAAGGGCTTGTTTGGTTAGACCGGTCTCGTGCCTTTGAGTTGGGTGCGGTGCATCAGGCGGCGCAGCGAGCCGTCGAACGCGTCGCGGCGGTGCATCGCGCAGCGATTGTCCCACCACACGAGGTCGCCGACCTGCCATTCCTGGGTCCAGGTGTATTTCTCCTGCACCATGTGCTCCCACAATTCGTCGAGCAGCTCCTCGCTTTCCGCCACCGGCAGGCCCAGCACATAGGCGTTGATGCGGCGGCCGAGGAACAGCGACTTCTTGCCGGTTTCCGGATGGGTGCGGACCATCGGCTGGTGTGCGCCGGGCACTTTCGACACATCCTCCACGGTCTCGAACCCCTTGTGCGCCTTGCCGCCCGAGGAATGCGTCGCGGCGTGCACCATCATTCGCCCCTCGATCCGCGTCTTCAGCCGGTCGGACAGGTCGTCATAGGCCGAGTAACAGTTGAGGAACGACGTCGCGCCGCCGGCCGAAGGCGGCGGGCATTCGAGCGAGCGCAACAGGCTCGCCGCCGGCGGCACATCGACAAACGAGGAATCGGTATGCCAGAACGCCTCGCCGTCGCCGAGGCCGCCGATCGCCTTGCCGTCCTCGATGATGTTGGAGATCACCGAGATTTCCAGCGGGGTCTCGGCCTTGCGGCCGTCGGTCTGCGTGCTGACGCCGTATTTCATCTCGATCAGCTTGGCCGGGTTGAACTCCAGCTCGCCGAACTGGCGGGTAAAGGCCATGTGCTGCCGGTCGGTCATCGGCACGCCGCGGAAGCGCAGCACCAGGTTGTCGAGCCAGGCCTTGCGGATCGCATCCCGGTCGGCGGTCGACAGCGGTTCGCGGATATCGACGCCGGTGACGTCGGCGCCGCAGCCGGCGGCAAACGGACGGATTTCAAGCGTCATGGCTCAATTCCTCAGCGCGAGGTCACTGGAAGCACTCTATCTCTTCTCATCCCGAGACGCGTAGCAAAGAGAGGCCGCTAAGGACGCAGGGAACCCTTGCAGCACCGGATTGGCGAGCGGGCGGATTGCCTGCCGGCCGGCCGATGCCCATAATCCGTGGCAACTAGCGAGGCCGCGCCGTGCTGCAGCACCAGATCGTAGGGCCGAGCGCGTGGAAGCGCGCCGACATCCGCACCGAGCATTACCGGGTTTGGCTCGATGCGGCCTCTCTCGATGAAATCCGCCGCGTCGTCGATGAAATTCGCGCCCATCCGCTGCCGACGATCATCCGCAGCCCGGCCGATTTCGACATGCCCAATTGCCACGCGGCGATGGCCGAGGTGCGCAGCATCCTCAAGGAGGGGGTGCGGTTTGCGGTGGTCGACCGGCTGCCGGTCGAGGAGATGTCGCAGGACGAGGCCGAGACGATTTACTGGCTGCTCGCCTCGATGGTGGCGCGGCCGGTGGCGCAAAAGCTCGACGGCACGATGATCTACAATGTGTGGGACACCGGAAAGCAGGCGCTGCCCGGCTCCGGCGTGCGGCCGGATTCGACCAACATCGAAATCCGCTTTCACATCGACAACGCCTACAACACGACGCCGCCCGAATATGTCGGTCTGCTGTGCCTGCAGACGGCGAAATCGGGCGGGGTAAGCCGCGTGCTGTCCTTCCATAGCGTACACAATCGGCTGCTGGCGCAGCACAAGGAGCTGCTGCCGCGGCTCTACCGCCCGTTCTGGTTCGACCGCCAGCGCGAGTTCTTTGACGGCGAGCCCGACACGTTCTTCGCGCCGGTGTTCGAAGAGCGCGACGAGCTGAGGGCCCGGTTCAGCGTGCACCAGATCAATTCCGGCTACGCGATGCGCGGCGAGCCGGTCGACAATGAAGGCACCGCGGCGCTGGCGGCGATGCTGGAAGCATTCGAAGACCCTGAGATGGCGGTCGATTTCGCGTTCCAGCCGGGCGAAATCCAGTTTGTCGACAACCGAACGCTCGGCCACAGCCGCACCGAGTTCGAGGACTGGCCCGAGCCCGAACGCCGCCGCCACCTGATCCGCCTATGGCTGCGCGACCACGGGCGGCGCGCTTACACAGGATAGCCGGCCGGGGGGACGACGATGAGCCGGATCGCCGCGGTTACTATGCCCAAATGGGGCCTGACGATGACCGAGGGCAAGGTGCTCGCCTGGCTCAAGCACGAGGGGGACGCGGTATCGGCGAGCGACGAGCTGCTCGAAATCGAGACCAGCAAGATCACCAATGTCATGGAGGCGGGCGAAAGCGGCACCGTGCGGCGGGTAGTGGCGCCGGAAGGCGCGACTTTGCCGGTCGGCGGGTTGCTCGCGGTGCTGGCGCCGGATGCGGTCGACGACGCCGAAATCGAAGCGTTTGTCGCTGGTTTTGTGGCGCCGGAGCCCGTCGGGGATGAGGATGCCGCGGCGGCAGCGCCGGCGGCGCGCGAGGTCGAGGCCGGCAGGTACCGGCTGCGTTATCTCGAGCTGGGCGGCGGCGACGGACTGCCGATCGTCTTCATCCATGGCTTTGGTGCCGACCTCAACGCCTGGATGTTCAACCAGCCCGCACTCGCCGAGCGGCACCGCACGATTGCGCTCGACCTGCCCGGGCACGGCGGCTCGACCAAGACCCTGGCCGGACCCTTCGACAGCTCCGGTCTTTCCGCCGATGTCGAGCGTCTGCTCGCGGCGCTTGGCATCGGTCGCGTCCATCTGGTCGGCCATTCGCTGGGCGGCGGCGTCGCCTTGTCGCTCGCGCAATCCGAGCCGGAACGCGTGGAAAGTCTGACGCTGATCGCCTCGGCCTGTCTCGGCGCCGAGATCAACGCCACG
>JAFAWI010000665.1 GCA_019241915.1 Alphaproteobacteria bacterium | reverse complement strand
GGCGCGTTCGGCGCGGCGGCGGCCTGTGCCCATCTGCTCGGCCTCGACACAGAGGCGACGACGCGCGCACTCGGCATTGCCGGCACGCAGTCGGCCGGCCTCAAGGCGCAATTCGGCACGATGTGCAAGCCGTTCCACGCCGGCAAGGCGGCGCAGAACGGGTTGCTGGCGGCCCGGCTCGCGGCCCGCGGCTTCTCCAGCCGTCCGGACCTGATCGAATGCGCGCAGGGCTTCGCCGCGACTCATTCGCCCGACTTCGCTCCCGAAAAGGCGCTCGCCGAACCAAAGCGCGGGTTCTACATCTACGGCAACCTCTTCAAGTATCACGCCGCCTGCTACATGACGCACGCGCCGATCGAATGCGGCCGGCAGCTGCGCGCGCAGGGCGTAGCCCCCGCCGACATCGCCGCAATCCGGCTGCGGGTGCACAGTGCCACCGACCGGGTCTGCAATATCCCGTCGCCGAGCGACGGGCTCGAAAGCAAGTTCAGCCTGCGTCAGACCGTGGCGATGGCCTTGTCCGGCGTCGACACCGCGAGCCTCGGCGCGTATAGCGCGACCACTGCGACCGATCCGGCGCTGGTCGCGCTGCGCGAGCGGGTCGCTTTCGATTTCCGCGACGACTTCGCCGAAGCCGGCGCCGAAATCGAGGTTGCACTCAACGACGGACGCACCGCGCGCGCGACGTTCGACGCCGGCATCCCCAATCCCGATATTGCCGACCAGGGCCGGCGGCTGGCCGAGAAGTTCGACGCGCTCGCGGTTGAGGCGCTCGGCGCGGCGCGCGCCGGCGAGTTGCGCGACGCGATCGGCAGGCTCGACGACCTCGGCGATGCCGGGGTCATCACGCGGCTGGCCGCGAAGTAAAGCCAACCTCAAAGGTGCGCCGCCCCCCGGCGAAAGCCGGGTCCGAGCTTGCGGCGTCGCAACCGGTGGAACAGTGCGTGCCGGCTTTCGCCGGGAAGCGGATTACTGTCTGCTGCTGAGATGGACCCGGTCGTCGATAAGATCGTCGCGCACCTGCAGCGCATCGCCACCGGCCAAGTGCCGGAGATGGCGGTGGCGTCCGCCAAAGCCTTTGTCGCCGACACTCTTGGCGTCGGCATTGCCGGCGCGTCGGCGCCGTGGCGCGCGGAGGTGCTCGACATGGCGCGCGGCGCGGAAGGCGAAGCGACGGCTTGGGGCGGCGGTGAGCGGCTGTCCCTGGCCGCCGCGGCCATGATCAACGCGTTCCAGGCGCATTCGCAGGAATTCGACCCGGTGCACGAGGGCGCCGTCGTGCATGCCATGGCCGCGCCGCTCGCCTGCGCGCTCGGCTGGGCCGAGGCCCACGGCGGCGTCTCCGGCGAAGACCTTGTCCGCGCTGTGGTCGGCGCGGTGGATGTCGCGGCGACGCTGGGCTTATGCTCGCGGACGCCGATGCGCTTTTTTCGTCCGGCGACCTGCGGCGGGTTTGGCGCCACTGCAGCGCTGACGCTGCTCGCCCGGCTCGACGAGGCGCAGATCCGAAATGCTCTCGGCATCTATTACGGCCAATGCGCCGGCACGATGCAGGCGCATGTCGAGGCAAGCCCGCAGCTGGCGATGCAGATGGGCTTCGCGGCGCGCAATGCGGTCGCCGCGGTGGAATTGGCGCGGCGCGGCATGCCAGGTCCGCGGGCGCCGATTTCCGGCCCTTTTGGTTATTTCGCGCTGTTCGACGGCGCCGCCGATCCGGCTCCCTTCGATGAGCTTGGTCGGGTCTGGCGCATCGGCGAGCTGAGCCACAAACCGTTTCCCAGCGGCCGCGCAACACATGGCGGTCTCGACGGGCTGCAACGGCTGATAGCGAAGTACGGGTTGCAGGCGGACCGGCTCCTGCGCGGCCGGTTTCTGGTGCCGCCGCTGACCCATCGGCTTGTCGGCCGCCCGGCCACGCCCGAGATGACGGTCGCCTATGCGAGGCTGTGTCTCCCGTATTGCGCCGCGGTTTGCCTGCGCAGCGGTACGGTCGGACTTGGCGACTTCACCGCCGAGGCGCTCGCCGACCCGAAGACGCTCGCCCTCGCCGCGCGTCTTACCGTGGCTGAGGATCGCAACCGCGATCTCAACGCGCTCCACCCGGTTCGCGTCGAGTTCGACCTCGTCGACGGGCGTGCGCTCGGCTGCGATGTGGACGCGGTGCTCGGCAGCCCGGCGAACCCGCTCCCGGCCGGGGATACCCGAGCTAAATTTGCCGCGTGCGGCGGCTCCGATGCGCTGTGGGACACGGTGGCCGCGCTGCAGGTGCTGCCCAACGCCGCCGAGCTTGCGCGCCACTGCCGCGCCGCCGCGACCCGGGTTACGCCGCCCGCCGCCGCTCCGCGTTGAGCAGCGCCGCCACCCGCCGCATCGGCCCGCCGTCGAGCATTTCACCCAGCCCGAGCGACAACCGGCGGCGCCAATTGGGATGCTCCTGGTCGGTCCCCGGCAGGTTGGCCTGCTCGCTCTCGCCCCCAATATCCTCGAGCTGCACGAGCATCAGCCGCGAGCGAGAGCGGGCGAGAAAGGCAAAGATCGCCTCGCCGAGTTCGGCGGTGAAGACAGGCTCTGCGTTCGGCGGCAGGTACTCGGCGAAACGATGGCGCTCCATCAGCCCTTCGCGCTCCAGCGCTTCGAGCAGCTGCCAGCGGTCGCGGTGCCGATCGGCAAGATCGGAGCGCTCGGCGTCGGCGCTGGGATAAATCCGCAGCCGCTGGCGCCACGCGATGTCGCGGCCGAGCCAGAACCCGCAGAGCGTCGGCAGGTCGTGCGTCGCCGCCGAGGCCGCCGCGAGCGGCTCATATTCGGCAGGGGCGACGAAATTGCCGTCCAGGCGCCGCTCGAACATCACGACGCGATACGACAGCAGGTTCGCCGCCTGCATCGTTTCGCGAAAACCCGACGGCACCGTGCCCAAATCCTCCCCGACCACGGCGCATTGCTGGCGTCGGCTTTCAAGCGTGACCAGGCGGAGCAGCTCGTTGAACGGGTAGTTGACATAGGCGCCGGCCACCGCCGAGCGCCCAGCCGGCACCCAATAGAGCCGCTGCAGCGACATCACGTGGTCGATGCGCAGCACGCCGGCATGGCGCATATTGGCGCGCAACGCCGCGATGAACGGCTGAAAGCCGCGCTGGCGCAGCGCCAGCGGGTTGACCGGGGCGAGCCCCCAGTTCTGGCCGGCGCGGCTCAGCGCGTCGGGCGGCGCGCCGATGCCCATCCCCGGCACCACAAGCCCCTGATCGGCCCAGGCCTCCGCGCCCTGCGGGCTGACGCCGACCGCGAGGTCGCGGTAGAGGCCGAGCGACAGCCCGGTTCCGCGGCCCGCCGCCGCCGCGGCGCCGAGCTGCCGATCGGCCAGCCATTGCAGAAACTCGAAGAACTCGACGCGCCCCCGGTGCGCCGCGACGAAGCTCGCGACCGCGCGCGAATCCGGGTCGCGCAGCTCGACCGGCCAATCGTGCCACGAGAACTGACCGCCGTTGCCGTTGAAGCGTTCGTGCAACGCCTCAAAGGTGGCAAAAGCGGCAAGCCGTTCGCCGCCTTCCCGCTGGAAGCTGCGGAACTCGCGGCCGTGCGCCGTGCGCGCGCCCCGGGGCCGCAGGTCGCGCTCGCGGAAACGGCGATACAGCGCCTCCAGCACCGGCCGCTTCAGCGCCGCCACTGCGGCGTGGTCGACGAACTCGGCGCTGCGCGCCGCGGCGAGCGCTCCGTCCGGCAGCAGCCCTCGAATCCCGGGGTCGTCGGCAAAGCCCGGCGCCGTGGCGGGATCGATGTAGAGATAGTCGAGCTGCGCACGGCTGGAGGGGGAATAAGGGCTCGCATGGCGGGGCTCGCTGGCGAACAGCGCATGCAGCGGATTGATGCCGACCGTGGCCGCGCCGAGCGATCCGGCCGCGCGGGCAAGCTCGGCAAGATCGGTGAAATCGCCCATTCCCCAATTGCGCTTGCCGCGCAGGCCGTAGAGCTGGGTCGTCAGGCCCCAGCAGCGCGCACCATCGCACAGCGCCGGCGGCAGGTGGCAGGACGGCGGCGACACCGCCAGCACGATTTCGGCGGTCTCGCCGCCGATCTCCAGGCCGAGCCGGTGATAGCCGAGCGGCGGTTCGTTCAGCCGGAACTCCTGCTCGCCCGGTCGCCAGCACCCTTCCACCGTGGCGGCGTTCTCAAACCGAAGGTGCCATTGCACCGGGCCGCGCTGCGGTCCGATCGGCAGCGACAGGACCGGCGCCTCCGCCGGCACCACATAAACCGGGTCAAGACCGAGCGGCAGCGCGTGGCGCTGCTCGTCGAGCGTCGCTGCGGCTCGCTCGGGCTCGGGCGGCAGCCCGAAAGCGGCGACCATTGCAGACAAGGTCTCGGCGTCGGGTTCGTGCAGCTCACCCAGGGCGTCGGTATGCCTGGTTTCCACCCCAAGCAGCGCGGCGATGGGCTGTAAGCTGTGCGCGACGCTCATCGCCGCTCCCACCCGCCTCGCTCGGCCGCCGGCGATCTGCCGTTGGCGGCAGCGCGGTTGATGAACAGCGCGAAGCTGCGCGCGCGCAAGCGGTAGGCGTGGCCGGTGACATAAAGCTTGTCGTCGCTGACGATGCCGCTCGGTTCGGCCGTGTCGACCAGCGCCTGCCACGCCAATGTGGCGCCAAGCCGCGGGAAGCGGAAATCGATGTCCTCGTGGTAGGCGCTCATCATCACCAGGAAGCTCGCATCGATGTCGCGCTGGCCGCCCGTCGTGTAGAACTCGCCCGCAGCGCCGCCCAGCACATAGCCCAACGTCTGCGCTTCCGGATTGCGCCAATCGGCGTCGGTGGCCTCCTCGCCGGTCGGGGTCACCCAGGTGATGTCCTTGAGCCCGTCTTCCGACAGCACCTCGCCGCGAAAGAAGCGCGGGCGCGAGAAGACGCGATGGCGCCGACGCAGGTGGATCAGCTTGCGCACGAATTCCCGCAGCGCCTCGTCCTCGGGCCGCACATGCTGCCAGTCGAGCCAGGAGATCTCGTTGTCCTGACAATAGGCGTTGTTGTTGCCCTGCTGCGTGCGGCCGAATTCATCGCCGGCCAGCAGCATCGGCACCCCGAGCGACAGCAGCAGCGTGGCCATCAGGTTGCGCTTTTGGCGGTCGCGCAGCGCGACGATCGCGGGATCGTCGGTCGGCCCTTCGATGCCGCCGTTCCAACTGAAATTGGCGTCGTGCCCGTCGCGGTTGTCCTCCCCGTTGGCTTCGTTGTGCTTGTCGTTGTAGCTGACGAGGTCCTGCAGCGTGAAACCATCGTGCGCGGTGATGAAGTTGATGCTCGCCCACGGCCGGCGGCCGCGATAGCCGTAGATGTCCGAGGACCCGGCCAAGCGCGAGCCCATATCCGCGACGAGGCCGCCGTCGCCCTTCCAGAAGCGCCGCACCGTGTCGCGATATTGGCCGTTCCACTCGGCCCATCCCGGCGGAAAATTGCCAAGCTGGTAGCCGCCGGGACCGACATCCCACGGCTCGGCGATCAGTTTCACCCGAGCCAACGCCGGATCCTGGCGGATCGTGTCGAAAAAGGCGCTGCCCTGCGAGTATTCATCGCCCTCGCGCGCCAATGTCGGCGCCAAATCGAAGCGGAACCCGTCGACATGCATTTCCGTCGTCCAGTACCGCAGCGAGTCGGTGACCAGCTGCAGCACGCGCGGATGGTCGAGGTTGAGCGAATTCCCGGTGCCGGTATAGTCCGCGTAATACCGGCGGTCGTCCTGCAGGCGGTAGTACGACAGGTTGTCGATGCCGCGGAACGACAGCGTCGGGCCGAGATGGCTGCCTTCCGCGGTATGGTTGTAGACGACGTCGAGGAATACCTCGATGCGGGCGTCGTGCAACCGCTGCACCATGGTCTTGAATTCGGCGATCGAGCCGGTCGGCAGGTAACGCGGGTCGGGGGCAAAAAAGCCGATCGAGCTGTAGCCCCAGTAATTGGTCAGCCGGCGCTGCGGCAGCTGGCGCTCCGGCACGGCGGCGTGGACCGGCAGCAATTCGACTGCCGTGACCCCCAGCTCGACCAGGTAGTCGATCACCGCCGGCGTCGCCAGCGCTGCGAAATTGCCGCGCTGACCCGGATTGACCTCCGGGTGCATCATCGTAAAGCCGCGCACGTGCAGCTCGAGGACGATCGACTCTTCCCACGCCGTGTGCGGCGGGCGGTCGTCGTGCCACGTAAAGGCAGTCTCGACGACGCGGCATTTGGGCATGTAGCGCGCGCTGTCGCGGCGGTCGAAGCCGAGATCGTCACGCGGGCCGCCGAGGCGGTAGCCGAAGACCACGTCGTTCCACTGCAACTGCCCGTGCAGCGCCTTGGCGTAGGGGTCGATCAGCAACTTGTTGGGGTTGAAGCGCAGACCGTTCGGCGGGTCGTAGGGGCCGTGGACGCGGTACCCGTAGAGCAGGTCGGGGCGCGCGTCGGGCAGGTAGCCGTGCCACACCTCGTCGGTGTATTCGGGCAAGACGATCCGCGCCCGTTCGTGGTGGCCGCTGTGATCGAACAGGCACAGCTCGACCTTCTCGGCATGGGCGGAGAACAGCGCGAAATTGACCCCTCGCCCGTCCCATGTCGCGCCGAGCGGGTATGGCGTCCCGGGCCAGATCCGCGGCGACGCCATCAGCCAGCCGCCACCGTCAACCTCATCGCTCGACGGTCAAGACGACCGCCGCAAGCGGCGGCAGCTGCAGGCAGAGCGAATAGCGGTGCCCGTGCATCGGCTCGGGCTCCGCCACGACCGCGCCGAAATTGCCGATGCCGCTGCCGCCGTAATCCGCCGCATCTGTGTTGATCCGCTCGCGGTAGCGTCCAGGGTACGGCACGCCGATGCGGTAGCCGAGCCGCGGCACCGGCGTAAAATTGCACACGGTCACCGCGACAGCCTCGGCATCGGCGCCGCGGCGGAAATAGGAGATCACGCTTTCTGCGCCATTATTGGCGTCGATCCACGAGAAACCGTCGCCCTCGCTGTCGCGCTGGTACAGCGCCGGGACCTCGCGGTACAGCCGGTTGAGGTCGCGGATCAGCCGATAAAGCCCGGCATGAAACGGCTGGCCGAGGAGCTGCCAGTCAAGGCCGATATCGTGGTCCCACTCGCGCTCCTGGCCGAACTCGCCGCCCATGAACAGAAGCTTCTTTCCCGGATGCGTCCACATGAATGCGAAATAGGCGCGCAGGTTGGCGAAGCGCTGCCATTCGTCACCGGCCATTTTGCCGATCAGCGAGCGCTTGCCGTAAACCACTTCGTCGTGGCTGAGCGGCAGGATGAAGTTCTCATGGAACGCGTAGAGCAGCCCGAAGGTCAGGTCGTTGTGGTGGTACATGCGATGGATCGGATCGCGCGCCATATAGCCGAGCGTATCGTGCATCCACCCCATGTTCCATTTGAACCCGAAGCCGAGGCCGCCGACATAGACCGGCCGCGACACCATCGGCCAGGCGGTTGATTCTTCGGCGATTGTCGTGGCGCCGCTGCCTTCGCCAAACACGACCTCGTTCATCCGCCGCAAAAACGCGATCGCCTCGAGGTTCTCGCGGCCGCCGTACATGTTGGGGATCCAGTCGCCGTCCTGCCGGCTATAATCGAGGTAAAGCATCGACGCGACCGCATCGACGCGCAGCCCGTCGATGTGAAACTCGCGGATCCAGCACAGCGCGCTCGACAGCAGGAAGTTGGCAACCTCCCGACGGCCGTAATTGTAGATCAGCGTGCCCCAGTCGCGGTGCAGGCCCTGGCGTGGGTCGGCGTGCTCGTAGAGCGCCGTGCCGTCAAACCGCGCGAGACCGTGCGGGTCGCTTGGGAAATGCCCCGGCACCCAGTCGAGCCAGACGCCGATGCCGGCGCGGTGGCACGCCTCGACAAAAAAGCGAAAATCGTCCGGCGTCCCGTAGCGCGAGGTCGGTGCGAACAACGATACCGGCTGGTAGCCCCACGAGCCGTCGAACGGGTATTCGGTGACCGGCATGATCTCGATATGCGTGAAACCGAGATCGGCGACGTAGGGGACCAGCTGTTCGGCCAGCTCGCGGTAGCTCAGATACCGCCCGCCCGCAGCCAGATCGCGACGCCAGGAGCCAAGATGCACCTCGTAGATCGCAATCGGCGCCGCGCGGTCATTGGCCTGCGCGCGCCGGGCCATCCATTCTCCGTCCTGCCACGCGAACCCGTCAGGCGGCGCCACCACCGAGGCGGTGCGCGGCGGGTGCTCGGCCTGCGCCGCGTAGGGATCGGCCTTCAGCGGCAGCAGCGTGCCGTTCGGATCGACGACCTCGTATTTGTAGACTTCTCCCGCCGCGATCCCCGGCACAAAGATCTCCCAGAACCCGCCGGCATGGCGGCGGCGCATGGCCAGGCGGCGGCCGTCCCATGCGGAAAATTCGCCGACGACGCTGACCCGCTGCGCATTGGGCGCCCAGACCGCAAACGCGACGCCGTCGACGCCGTCATGCGCCGTGACATGGGCGCCGAGCCGCTTGTAGCTGTCGAGATGCGTACCCTCGACCAGCAAATGCAGGTCGAGGTCGCCGAGTACCGGCGGGAAGCGGTAAGCGTCGTCGAATTCCTGCTCGGCATGCCCCCAGTTGACTCGCAGCCGATAGCGGAACCAGTCGCGCCGCCCGGCGAGGCGCGCAACAAAAAGACCATCCGGGTGGACCCGTTCGCCTTCGCCGACCGCTGCCCCGCTCGCCGCATCGACGACCGTCACCGCAGACGCACCCGGCAGCATCGCGCGCACCACAAGATCGCCGCCTCCCTCGGCGTGCATGCCAAGAAACGAGAACGGATCGCCGTGCCGCGCGCGTACGATTGCCTCGACCTGCGGATCGGGCCGCACCGCGTCGCGCGCAGCCCACGCCGCCTCTTGCAGTTTTACGCCGTCATCCATCGCCGAAGCCGCTTTCCCGTTTCCCCCGGCCGGCTTCGGCGTTCTGCCGGCCGTCCTCTCGCTAACGCTCGGAATGGGCAAAGCGCGGGCCTTCCGTTGTGAATTCCACCCTCCGGCAGGCTCAGAATTCGATTTCGACGAGGTAGGGGCCGGACGACGCGAGGCCTTCGGCGCAGCACCGGTTGAACTCCTCCATCGTCGTCACCTTGGCGCCCGGTACGCCCATCGCCTTGGCCAAGCCAACCCAATCGATGTCGGGCTTGCCTAGGTCGAGCATATCGAGCGCCTTGCGGCCCGGATTGCCGGCGCCGACATTGGCGAGCTCGCCCTTCAAAATCTGGTAGCTGCGGTTCGAGAACAGCAGCGTCGTCACGTCGAGCCCTTCGCGCGCCTGCGTCCACAGCGCCTGAAGCGTGTACATGCCGCTGCCGTCGCCTTCGAGGCAGACGACCTTGCGGTCGGGACAGGCCACCGCCGCGCCGGTCGCCAGCGGCAGGCCCAGCCCGATCGAGCCGCCCATGTTGGAAAGCCAGTCGTGCGGGTTGGCGGCGTTGGTGGGGGCAAAGAAGCCGCGGCCGGTGGTTACCGCTTCGTCGACCACGATGGCATTCTCCGGCAGCAGCGCGCCGAGCGACTGCCCGAGCGCCATCGGCTCGATCTTGCCGGTCGCCAGCTCGGGCTTCGGCTCGTTCACCACCGGCGCCGCCGTGTTCGCTGCGCCGACCGCCTCGGCCAGCGCCCGCAGCGCGCCGATCGGCTCCTCGTCGATCGTGCACAGCACATGGCCCTGGCAGTCCTCAGGCGACAACAGGCTCGGCTTGTTCGGATAGGCAAAGAACGCCACCGGCATCTTGGCGCCGACCAGAACGATGTGCTTCAGCCCCTTCAGCACGGCCAGCGCCTGATCCACCACATAGGGCACGCGTTCCAGCGCCACCCGGCCCCTGCCCCGCTGGGTCCGTGCGTTCGAGCCTTGCGCCATCAGCCGCGCGCCGGTCTTCGCGCAGATCTGCCCGGCCAGCGCGAGCCCGTCCTCGCGCAGCGCCCGCCCCGTCAGCAGCAGCATCGCCGGCTCGCCCGAGCGCAGCACCCGCGCCGCCGCCTCGATGGCCTCGGGCGCCGCCGGCTCGCGTGCGGC
>JAFAWI010000570.1 GCA_019241915.1 Alphaproteobacteria bacterium | reverse complement strand
GCTGGCAAACATGGAACTCCATGATGTCCATAGGCGAGGCGCCTCCCGGAATGTAACCTGACTGTTACATTGCTCTCAGTATGGTCAATCGCCATCCCGGTTTGAAGTCAAATTCGTCGTTAAGTTTGTCCAAAAAAGCGGCATGTTTCGGTCAGGCCCGGTTTTTCGTGCAGCGGCGGCGCACCCGTGCCGCCTCATCGGGAGAATCGCTTGTGGCGTCTATATTTAGTCGGCGTACCCGATCAGGGCGTACAACGCGTTGTTCGCGTCGCGGATTGCTATCGTGAGCGTCGATACCGCCGAGCACATCGCCGAAGCGGCCGCCCGTGCCGCCGCGCTCGCCGCCGCCGGCGGCAACCGCAGCGAATCGCCTGCGGCCGATGCCGGGCTCGGCGATTTTGTTGCCGCGTTTTACCAGCACGCGCCACCGGCCGATATCCTCGGCCGGAGCGCCGACGACTTGGCCGGCGGCGCGCTCGCACTGTGGCGATTCGCGGCGCGGCGCTTGCCCGGAGAAGCCCGTGTCCGCGTCTACAACCCGTCGCCGGCGCGAGAGGGCTGGTCGTCGGCCCATACGATTGTCGAGCTGATCAACGAAGACATGCCGTTTCTGGTCGACTCGGTGACCGCGGCGATCAACGAAAGCGGCGGCACGGTGCGGTTGGCTATCCACCCGATCGTTACGGTGCGGCGCACCGCCGAGGGTGAGCTCGATGCGTTCGGTGTGCCGGATGGACTGCGCGAATCGTGGATGCAGATCGAGATCACCCGCGAGCGCAACCCGGCCAAACGTGCCGGGTTAGCGAAGAGGCTCGGCGAGGTATTGGCCGACGTGCGGGCGGCGGTCTCGGATTGGCCGAAGATGCGCGCCGCATTGAGCGAGCTGTGCGCCGAACTGGGCCGTGCCGGTCCGCTGCCGGACCACGAAATCGCCGAGGATGTGGCGTTCCTCCATTGGCTCGATGAAGACAATTTCACGCTGCTCGGCGCACGTACGTACGATTTTACCGGCGGCGAAGCGGCTCCGCCGCTCGGCGTGCTGCGCGAGCCGGGCTACCGCGCCTTCGGCGGATTGCGCGATCTTGCTGCCCTGCCGCCGGCAGTACGCGACTTCGTGCGGCGCCGCGAGCTGCTCGTCATCAACAAAACCGACCGGTATTCGACCGTACACCGCGCCGCGCCGATGGATGCGATCGGCATCCGCCGTTTCGACCGCAACGGCGACGTGGTCGGTCTGACACTGTTTGTCGGATTGTTTACATCCTCGGCCTATACCGGCAGTCTGCGCGCGATTCCCGTGGTACGGCGCAAGGTAGCTGCCGTGCTGGAACGCAGCGGACTGCCGCCGGGCAGCCATGACGCGAAGGCGCTCGCGCATATCCTCGACACGCTGCCGCGCGACGAGCTGTTCCAGGCGAGTGTCGATGATCTGTTCCGTATGGCGATCGGTGTCCTCAATCTGCAGGAACGGCAGCGCGTCGCGCTGTTTCTGCGCCGCGACCCGCTCGAACGTTTTGTCTCCTGCCTGGTCTACGCTCCGCGCGAGCGCTACGACACGGCGCTGCGGCGCCGCTTCGCCGCCATTCTGGAAGCCGCGTTCGCCGGCGGCGTCGCGACGCACTATGTGCATCTCGACGACGCGCCGCTGGCCCGTGTGCATTTTATCGTCCGCACCCCGGACGGCGCGGTTGCGGCGGTCGATATCGGGACGCTTGAAACAAGGCTTGCCGCTGCGGCCGAATCGTGGAGCGACCGTGTCGAAGCCGCGGCAGTCGCAGCATTCGGCGAGGCCGGGGCACACGAACGGTTGAGCCGTCTCCGGCCATTCCCGGTCGTCTATCAGGAGCGCACGGACCCGGCTCAGGCGATCGCCGATCTCCGGCCGATCTCGGCGGTGCTGAACGGCAGCCCGCTGCAAGCTTCGCTGCACCCCCGGGCGGGCGAAGCGGTTCCAGGCCTGCGGCTCTACCGGCGGGACGGGCCGGTGATCCTCTCCGACATCTTGCCGGTCCTCGAAAATCTTGGGCTGCGGATCGTTGCCGAGGAGCCCTATCGCATCGACAGTGTCGATGGTGCGGCCGTCTGGGTCCACGAGCTGACGCTGGCGGCCGTAGGTCTTCCAGCACGGTTGACCAAGGCGCTGTGTCAGAATTTCGAGGACGCGTTGACCTCAATCGCCGCCGGCGCGGTCGAGAACGACGGGCTCAACCGCCTCGTTCTCACCGCCCGCCTCACCGCGCGCCAGACGACGATCCTGCGGCTCTACTGCAAGGTGCTGCGCCAGGCCGCCAGCACCTTCAGCCAAGCCTATATGGAAGACACGTTGGCGGCGCACCCCGAGATCGCCCGCCGTCTGGTGACGCTGTTCGAGCACCGCTTCAACCCGGCGCCGCCGAAGCTAGGCTCGCTCGACGCGGTGGCCGAGTTGCAGGCGATCGACCATGGGCTCGATGCGGTCGAGAGCCTCGACGAAGACCGCATTCTCCGCAGCTTTATGCTGCTTATCCTCAAATCGGTGCGGACCAACTACTTTCAGACCGACGCGGATGGCGCGCCCAAGCTGTATCTCTCGGTCAAGCTCGCGTCCAGCGAGGTCGACCTGCTGCCGCTGCCGCGACCGCTCTACGAAATCTATGTCTACAGCCCGCGCATGGAGGGCGTGCATATGCGCGCCGGCAGGGTGGCCCGCGGGGGCATCCGCTGGTCAGACCGGCGCGAGGATTTCCGCACCGAAATCCTCGGCCTGATGAAAGCGCAGACGGTCAAGAACGCGGTGATCGTTCCAATCGGCTCAAAGGGGGGCTTTGTCGTTAAACGACCCCCGCCGGCCGGCGGTGACTTCCGCACCGCCGTCCAGGCCGAAGGCATCGAATGCTACAAGACGCTGATGCGCGGTTTGTTGGATTTGACCGACAATATTCTCGCCGTCAGCCCCGAGACCCGCCACATCGCGCCGCCGCCGGCAGTGGTACGGCACGACGCCGACGATCCCTACCTCGTCGTTGCCGCCGACAAGGGAACCGCAACCTTTTCCGACATCGCCAATGGGATCGCCAACGATTACGGCTTCTGGCTTGGCGACGCGTTCGCCAGCGGCGGCTCGGCCGGCTACGATCACAAGGCGATCGGCATCACCTCGCGCGGCGCTTGGGAGCTGGTGAAGCGCCATTTCCGCGAGCTCGGCACCGACATCCAGGCTACCGCTTTCACCTGCATCGCGGTTGGCGACATGGCCGGCGACGTGTTTGGCAATGCGATGCTGCGCTCGCCGCACATGCGGCTCGTCGCGGCGTTCAACCATATGCACGTCTTTGTCGATCCCGAGCCGGACACCGCGGCCAGCTATGCCGAGCGTCAGCGGCTGTTCGCGTTGCCGCGCTCGAGCTGGGCCGATTACGACCGCACACTGATCTCGGCCGGCGGCGGCGTCTTTGAGCGCGGCGCCAAATCGGTTTCGCTCGCACCCGAGATGAAAGCGCGCTTCGGCATCGCCGAGGATACGCTGACCCCGGCCGAGCTGATCCGCAAGCTGCTGACAAGCGAGATCGACCTGCTGTTCTTTGGCGGCATCGGCACCTTCATCAAGGCGCGCGCCGAAACGCACGCCCAGGTGGGTGACAAGGCCAACGATGCGCTGCGCGTAAACGGCGAGGATATCCGCGCCAAGGTGGTGGGCGAGGGAGCCAATCTCGGCGTGACGCAGCGCGGCCGCATCGCCTATGCGCTAACGGGCGGGCGCATCGACACCGATGCAATCGACAATTCCGCCGGCGTCTCGATGTCCGACCACGAGGTCAACATCAAGATCTTGCTTGGCCACGCGATTGCCGCCGGCGCCCTCGCTGCGCACGAGCGCGAGCCGCTGCTCGCGCAGATGACCGAGGATGTCGCCAGGCTGGTGCTGCGCGATAATTATCTGCAGGGTGAGGCCCTATCGCTCGCCGAGGCGCAAGGGCCGGCGGCTTTCGACCGCCAGGTGCGTCTTATCCGCGAGCTGGAGAAGGCCGGCAGGCTCGACCGGGTGCTCGAATTTCTGCCCGACGACGAGGAGCTTGCCGCCCGCGCCGCGGCACACAAACCCCTCAGCCGACCCGAGCTGTCGGTGCTGCTCGCCTATGCCAAGATGTCGCTCGACCACGAGCTGCTCGAATCGGAGCTGCCGGACGCGCCGGAGCTGACCGAGGAGTTGTGCGCCTATTTCCCATCCGCATTGCGCGAGCGCTTTCGCGGCGAGATCGCGGCGCACCCGCTGCGGCGCGAGATCGTCGCGACCGTCGTCGCCAACGAAGTCGTCAACCGTGCCGGTCTCACCTTTGTGTACGATCTGGCGGCGCGCAGCGGGCGCGGCGCCGCCGACATCGCGCGTGCTTACCGCATCGTGCGCGACGCGTTTGCGCTGCCGCCGCTCTGGGCGGCGATAGAAGCACTCGACAGCCAAGTTGCAGCCGCGGTGCAGTATGCGATGCTGCTCGACATCGCCGCGGTCGTCGAGCACGCCGCGCTGTGGCTGCTGCGCACGGGCCGTCTCGGGTTTGGCGAGGCGGTGCGGTTTGTGGCGCCCCTCGCGCACCTGTCGCCGGCGGTCCCGGCGTTGCTGCCGCCGTCCGAGCGCGCGCTGCTCGACCGGCGTTGCTCGGCGCTCGCCGAAGCTGGGGTGCCGGAGCGGATTGCCGCAGAAGTCGGGCGCATTGTCTTTCTCACCACCGCATTCGAGATCGCCGATCTTGCCGGATGCGCCGAGCGGGTGGCCGATGGCGAGGAAATTGCCCGCGCCGCGCGCATCTTCTATGGCGCCGGCGCGCGGTTCGGGCTCGACGGGCTGCGCGACGCGGCGCGCCGCCTGCCGGCCGAAACACCATGGCAGAAGGCGGCGGTCGAGACGCTGATCGACGATTTCTACGCCCTGCAGGCCGACCTCGCTCAGCGCATCCTCGCCGCAACAGGCGAGGCGGAGGAGCCGATCGACGCATGGAGCGCGGCCCGCGCCGAGCCCCTTGCGGCGGTCGACACGCTCATCGCAGAGCTGCGCGCCGCCCGCAATCCGGATCTCGCGATGCTCGTCGTCGCCGGCTGTCAGCTCCGCCAGGTGTTGGGCTGAGTCGTGCTAGGTTGGCTGGCGCTCCGCCCCGATAACCTGGAGAGGTCGATCGTGAAGCCAGCCGAACCCGCCGCATCGACGCCGCCCCTGCCGATGCTCGAACGCCGCCGGATCGAGGCGGCGATGCTGAAGCATGTCTACGACACGTTGAAGGCCAGTCATGGCGAGACGGTGGCGCGCCAAACCGTCGCTGACGCAGTACGCCGTTCATCGGTCGAGCAAGCGGCGGAATTTG
>JAFAWI010000500.1 GCA_019241915.1 Alphaproteobacteria bacterium | reverse complement strand
TCTGTTGAATGCGCTGCGCAACCAAGGGAAGATGGAAGACTGCCTGATGTCGGGGCGCAGCAACTGCGCCCCGCTCGACCTGCCGACGCATAAATAGCCGGTATGGGGCTTCTTTCCGTGCCCGTGGGTTGTTTGTAAGCTGTCGTCAGCCTCATCAGCGAGACCGACCGATGTCGGATGCGAAAACTCTGCACGACCAAGACTTCCTCGCCTGGTCAAAGGAGCAGGCGAAGGCGCTGCGGGTGGCCGCCGGAACCGGCTCGAACCTGCCGCTCGACTGGGAGAATCTGGCCGAGGAGGTCGAGGATCTGGGCGTTTCCCAGAAATCGACCCTCGACAGCCAGCTGCGTCGGGTCATCCAACATCTGCTCAAGCTCGAAAATTCTCCCGCGCGGGCGCCGCGTCGCGGTTGGATCGAATCGATCGACGACGCCAGAGTGGAAATCGAATACTTGCTGGAAAAGAGTCCCAGTCTGGGTCCTCAGGTGGAGCAGGCAATTGCGGGCGAGACGAGGCGGGCCCTCAAATTGGCGATCCGCGATATGGAAAGGTATGGGGAAATCACCCCCGAAGTCAGCGCGCGGATGAACGCCGCAGCCTATTCGGCCGAACAGGTTTTGGGAGACTGGCTGCCCCCGGATCCGGCGGCATAGCAGGGGGCAGCACCATGGGCGCTCGGGGGCGACATTCACGGGCCGCAGCCCTATATATGGGTGAACCTACCGCTTCACTGCGCGTCAGGCACGCATGATCGACCCGTTTGGACGTCACATCTCCTATCTGCGCGTATCGGTCACCGACCGCTGCGATTTCCGCTGCGTCTATTGCATGGCCGAGGAGATGAGCTTCCTGCCGAAGCGCGAGGTGCTCACGCTCGAAGAACTCGACCGCGTGTGCAGCGCCTTCGTGCGCTTAGGGGTCAAGAAGCTGCGGCTGACTGGCGGGGAGCCGCTGGTCCGGCGCGACATCATGACCCTGTTTCGCTCGCTCGGCCGGCAGCTTGAGTCGGGCGCGCTCGACGAGCTGACACTCACCACCAACGGCAGCCAACTGGCGCGCTATGCGGGCGAGTTGCGCGACTGCGGTGTGCGCCGCGTCAATGTCTCGCTCGATACGCTGGATCCGGCGAAATTCACCGAGATCACCCGGCGCGGCCGCCTCGATCAGGTGCTCGCCGGGCTCGATGCGGCCAAGCGCGCGGGGCTGGCGGTCAAGATCAACACGGTCGCGCTGCGCGGCATCAACGAGGACGAACTGGACACGCTCGTCGCCTGGTGCGGCGACCAGGGGTTCGATCTGGTGCTGATCGAGGTCATGCCGATGGGCGACATCGGCGGCGAGAACCGGCTGGAGCAATACCTGCCGCTGTCGCTGGTGCGGGCGCGGCTGCAGCGCCGCTGGACGTTCGACGACAGCGACTACCGCACCGGCGGACCGGCGCGCTACGCGACCGTGCGCGAGACCGGCCGGCGGCTCGGCTTCATCACTCCGCTCACCCACAATTTCTGCGAAAGCTGCAACCGGGTGCGGTTGACCTGCACCGGTACGCTCTACATGTGCCTCGGACAAGAGGATGCGGCGGATTTGCGGGCGCCGATGCGCCAGTCGGAAAGCGACGAGCCGCTCGAACGGGCGATCCGCGAAGCAATCGACCGCAAGCCCAAGGGCCACGACTTCGTGATCGACCGGCGCCACCAGCGCCCCGCTCTCGCCCGTCACATGAGCGTCACCGGCGGGTGAGTTCGCGCCGCGTGAGCATCGCGCTCGCCCAGCGGGTTGCCTTTGTCGCCTCCGATGCCGACGCGGCGCAGCAGGCGCTGCGCGAGCTGCGACAGGAATACGGGGTCGTCGCGCCGGAGGATGCGGAACTCGTCGTCCCGCTGGGCGGCGACGGCTTCATGCTCGAAACGCTGCACCGGTTCGTCGCCAAGTCGGTGCCGATTTTTGGCATGCACCGCGGCAGTGTCGGCTTCCTGATGAACCCCTACCGGCTGGAGGGGCTCGGCGAACGCCTCGCCGCGGCGCAGCCGGTGACGCTCTATCCGCTCGAGATGACGACGACCGACGAGCAGGGAGCGACGCAGAATGCGATCGCCTTCAACGAGGTCTCGCTGCTGCGCGAGACGCGGCAGGGCGCCAAGCTGCGGATCAGCGTCGACGGGGTGGTTCGGCTCGACGAGCTGGTCGCCGACGGGATTCTGCTGTCGACGCCGGTCGGCAGCACCGCCTACAACCTGTCGGCGCACGGGCCGATCATCCCGCTTGACGCCGAGATTCTCGCGTTGACGCCGATCAGCGCATTCCGCCCGCGGCGCTGGCGCGGCGCGCTGCTGTCGCACCGCGCCAAGGTGCGGATCGACTGTCTCGAGCTCGACAAGCGGCCGGTCAGCGCGGTCGCCGATTTCACCGAAGTGCGCGACGTCAT
Source organism: Alphaproteobacteria bacterium (assembly GCA_019241915.1). GTDB lineage: Bacteria > Pseudomonadota > Alphaproteobacteria > ATCC43930 > CGMCC-115725 > DATARH01. The sequence continues at coordinate 2,259 of JAFAWI010000500.1, read as the reverse complement.
CACCGTCGAGATCGAGTCGCGGCGCGACGTTTCGATGACGCTATTGTTCGACCGCGAGGCCAATCTGCAGGAGCGGGTCTTCAAGGAACAGTTCCTGACCTGATGCCTGTCCCGCTCGCGGCCCTCGCCGACAAGGGTTGTCAGTCGAGCGTCAGCGGCTCGCCGGCCAAATCCTCGGCGCGTTCGATGGCGATCAGCACCGCATAGCCCTTTTTGTCCGGGTCGCGCTCCTTCTCCGGCTGCACCAGGCGCCGCCAGACCTCTTCGTAGACCGGGCCCGAGCGGTAGATTTTGGCAGTGCCGTAGAAGCGGGCGATGCCGCCGCGGGGCAGGATGCCCTCCTCGCGCAGCGACGGCTTGCGGAAATAGACGGTCAGCTTGCTGCCGTCGTGCATCGCTGCGGCCGAGCTGCCCGAGCCGCGCTCCCACAGCCCGATATGCCCGTCGTCATAGACCATCGTGCCGCCGCGCGGCGTCACCTGCGCAAACCCGTTCGGCAGCACCGAGCCGAGCAGACAGACATTCGCGGGAAACGCGGTGTTGATGTGCTCGTGCAGGACTTTTGGAATTTTCGCCATCGCCAGTCTCCTTTACGCGACCTGATCGCCTCGTCAATCGGCCGCCCGGGGCGACCGAAGATTTCACTGACAAGGAGCGGCGGGTGCAGCTGACGGAAGGTCAGTTGCAATGCAGCCTCCTATATCCGGGCCGCCACGAAACCGCGCAACGCTTGCGCCAGCTGCGCCAGATCGGCCTGCAGCGGCTCGAAGCCGTCGTGTTTTTCGAGCGTGCGCTGGTCCATGTAGAGCGAGCGGTCGACCTCGATCTGCAGCGAGTGGCGCTGTTCGTGCGGGCGGCCCTGGCGGCGCACCAACTCGACACCCTTATAGCCGTCGTTGACGTGAACCTCGTAGCCCAGGCCGCGCAATGTCCGCGCGACAAACTCGGTAAATTCGGGGGCACAGGTGGTGCCGTCGCGATCGCCGAGCACGAAGTCGCCGTGCTCGCCCTTGCGTCCGTGCGCGCGGCTGCCGGTCGACGGCATCGAGTGGCAGTTGATGTGCCACACCGCCCCAAACTGCGCGTGCAGCCGGTCGCAGGCTTCATCGAGCGTACGGTGGTACGGCAAATGGTAGCGCTCGACCCGCGCCAGAACCTCGTCGGGCTGCAACTTGCGGTCGTAGATCGGCACGCCGGGCTGCGCATAGCGCCGCACCAATCCGACGCGAGTCGCCGGCCGCGGTTTCAGACGATCGGGCAAGGAGCCGGCCAACAGCGCGGGATCGAGGTCGTCGGCGGCGCGGTTGACGTCGAGATAGCTGCGCGGGAACACCGCTGCGATCAGCGTCGCGCCATGCTCGGGCGCCGCATCGAACAACTCATCGACATAGGCATCCTCGGCCCGGCGCAGCAGCGACAGCGGACAGCAGAACGAAAAGTCGTCGGGATAGGACGAGCCGCTATGCGGCGAATCGAGCACCAGCGGCAGTGCGTCGCGCGGATCGCGCCGCCACACCACGCCGGGAATTTCATACGCGAAATCAGAGCCGTTCATGCCGCCGCGATTGCCGTTGCCGGATTTTCCATCGCACAAGGCGGCGGACAAGAAAAGGGGGAAGCGGCGTCGAGCCGCCCAGCCCGGGGGCCAGCGGAAGGCACTGGCAATTCCCGTCGATTGCTGCATATCTGTCGATAGAATTGTTCTAAAGGAGCGCCGGTTGGCTCGCGCAACAATCGACAAGATCGAGATGACGAGGCGGCTGGTCGGCTTCGACACGACCAGCCGCCACTCCAACCTCGCGCTGATCGAGTTCGTCCGCGACTATCTCGACGGTTATGGCGTCGCAAGCGAACTTGTCTTCGACACCAGCGCGGCCAAAGCCAACCTCTACGCCACCATCGGCCCGCAGGACCGCAGCGGGATCATGCTGTCCGGCCACACCGATGTCGTGCCGGTGGACGACCAGGACTGGCACAGCGACCCGTTCGCGCTCGTCGAGAAGGAGGACAGGCTCTATGGGCGCGGCAGCGCCGATATGAAGGGATTTATCGCCACGCTGCTGTCGCTGGTGCCGGAGCTGATGCAGCGCCGGCTGCGCGAGCCGATCCACCTGTCGTTTTCCTACGACGAGGAGGTCGGCTGCATCGGCGTCCGCCGGCTGATCGATGTGCTCGCCACGCGGCCGAACAAGCCGCGGCTTTGCATCGTCGGCGAACCGACCGACATGCAGGTCGGGGTCGGCCACAAAGGCAAACATA
>JAFAWI010000277.1 GCA_019241915.1 Alphaproteobacteria bacterium | reverse complement strand
AGCGCCTCCTCGTAGGCGGCATTGGGATTGCTCCAGCTTGATTCTTCCTTGCCTTCCCGGACCGCCTTGATCATGTACGCGGCAAGCCGCTCCGCGAGCGCCTTCACTCCGGCGATATCGCCGGCTGCCAGTTCCGGGGGCCACGCTCCTATCAGGCTTTGGTAGAACAGATATTCGACATTGCGATCCGGAACGGCCTCGCCCTCGACCTCGGATCGGCGCGAGCGGTTGAACCGCAGCCAGCGGGCCATGGCGCGTCCCCACTCGCGCGGCATCTCCGACAGCATCGCGATGCGGAGCCGAGCGTCCTCGCCGCGCTTGGTATCATGCGTCGCGGTGCTGCTCATCGCCTGCGGCCAAGCTTGCGCTCGCTCGCGCATCAGATGGTGAAAACCGGCGGCAGACAGTCCGAAGCGGCGCGGATCGCCGCCCACTTCGTTGAGCGCCAGCAGCCGGAAGTAGCGATAGAACGCGGTGTCTTCCATCGCTTTGGCCATGACCGGCCCAGTCACCTGCTGGAACTGCATCGCCGCCCGTAACGCCGCCGCGCGCTGGCTGCCGCGGACGTCGCCGGCGAGCACCCTGTGCAAGAAATCGAAGATGCTGGTGTCGGCGGTGCGCGATTGCTTTTTGGCTTGCGCAATCGCCCATTCGATGTACCGCCGATCGTCGGCCGAGGCGCCTCGCTCGGCGACATAGGTGCGGTAGACCGGAAATGCGCCGATCACCTGTTTCAGCGCCGCCAGCATGCCGTTGAAGGTAAAGTCGCGGGTCTGCCAATCAGCGATCGACAGGGCATGGAAGCGGCGCGCCAGTACGCTCATCTCGCTCGCCAGATTCACATCCATGATCCGCCGCTTGGCGGCCCCCAGCACGCTGTCGAAGTCGCCGCCGCGGCCCGTCACGCGTCGGTAGATGAGGCTCATCGCCCGTTCGCCGCCGGGGTCGACGAAAAGCCCGAGGATCTGGTTGACGAAATCGTAGCCGGTGCTGCCCGAGATCGGCCAAGGTGGCAGCTTCTCGTAGTGGGCGAGAATCTTCTCGACGACGACATAGGCCGACGGAAACAGCTCGCGCAGTCGCGCTGCGTATGCCGCCGGGTCGAACAAGCCGTCGATATGATCGATGCGCAACCCGTCGACGTCGCCTTTTCGCATCAGCTGGAAGATCAGGCGGTGCGTTTCTTCGAACAGATCGGGCAGCTCAACCCGCAGCCCGGCCAAATCGTTGATATTGAAGAAGCGGCGATAGTTGATCTCGTCAGCGGCGACGCGCCAGTAGGCGAGCCGGTAGGCTTGGCTGTCGAGCAGCCGGTGCAGCGGCCGGAAACTGGCGGCCCGGCCCGGCATACCGCTCCATGAGCGTGTGGCGCCGTCGATCGCGGCGGCGATACCAGGGTCGCGTGCCGCTTCGGCCAACCGCAGCTTTAACGCGTCAGCCTTCTCGCGCAGCCCGGTCGCGCTCGGTTTGAGCGATGCGAATTCGGCCGCCAGCGGCGCTAAGAGCGGGCCGCCGGCGGTAAGGACTCGGCGGTAGCTTAGCGGCGATACCGGGAATCGGTGCTCGAAATAGTGGAAGTTGAAGGCACCGTGCTCGGCATCGAAAACGAGTGCGATACCGCCCGACACCAGAACCGCGCCATATTGCTCGCCCAGCACCGGCAGCAGCACGCGGCCCTCCAAATCCGCGCGACCGGCGGCCCAATTGATATCGAAATACGCAGCATAGGGCGAGGCTTGGCCCCATTCGAGGACGTCGAGCCACCACGCATTTTCGGGACCGACGCCCATATGGTTTGGCACGATGTCGAGGATGAGCCCCATGTTGTGGCGATGCAGCGCGGCGACCAGCGCGCAGAATTCCTTCTCGCTGCCAATCTCCGGGTTCAGCCGGTTGTGGTTGACGATGTCGTAGCCGTGCGTCGATCCCGGCCGCGCCTCGGTCAGCGGCGAGGCATAGATGTGGCTGATACCCAGCGCGGCGAGATACGGCACCAGGTCGCGCGCGTCGCGGAACGTGAACCCGCGATGAAACTGCAGACGGTAGGTCGCGCGCACCGGCGCCATCCCGGAACCCTTCGGCTGATGCGGCGGCAGCAGGCTCGCGCCTAACGCGAACGTTTGCCGCCGGAAACTGCTCCGTTTTGGGCCCGGCGCGGCGGCGTGCCGCGCGGGTAGACGCGCCGGAGCCACCGCGAAGGCTGCCCTCGGCCGTCCGATCGGGCATCATGCAGCCGATGGAAGACGAACTGGGCTTGCCGCCGGACGCGTTCGCGCGGATCGACGAAGAGGACGACGCCGCGTTCTACGCGCCGGCAAGGCTCGTGTACCATATCGACGACAACGCGGTGCGGGTGCTCACCCGGCTCTACCGCGACGTGTTGCCGGCGGGCGGCGTGCTGCTCGACCTGATGTCGAGCTGGGTCAGCCACCTCCCTCCAGACGTCGCCTATGGCCAGATCATCGGTCATGGCATGAATGCCGACGAGCTGGCGGCCAACCCGCGGCTCGGCCGCTGGTTCGTGCAGGACCTGAACCGCGATCCCGCGCTGCCGCTGGTCGAAGCCGGCGTCGATGCGGCGATGATCTGCGTATCGATCCAGTACCTGACGCAGCCGGTCGCGGTGCTGCGCGAGGCGGCGCGGGTGCTGCGGCCCGGAGCGCCGCTTGTCGTAAGCTTTTCCAACCGCTGCTTCTGGACCAAGGCTGTCGCGGTTTGGCGCGGGCTCGACGACGCCGGCCATGCGCGGCTGGTCGAGCTCTATCTGCGGAGCGCCGGGTTCAGGAATATCGAAGCCCGCCGCCTTGCACCGTATATCGAGGACGAGCAGGACCCGCTGTACGCGGTGATTGGCCGGAAGCAGCTGATCCCGTAGGCTCTGCCACCGCATTTTTAGGAGACAACCCCATGCAGCTCGGCACGTTGTTGCCGCTCGGCGATATCGGCGGGACGCCGCAGGTGTTACGCGATTATGCACAGGGCGCCGAAGACGCCGGTTTTGACTTTATCGAAGCCCCCGACCATGTCGTCGGGGTAAATCCGGACAGCCAGCCGAGCGGCGAGCGCATGTCGGTCGGCCTCTATCATGACCCGTTTGTATTGTTCTCCTACCTCGCCGGGATCACGCCCAAGCTCGGTTTTTCAACGGGCGTGCTGATCCTGGCGCAGCGCCAGGCGACGCTCGTCGCCAAGCAGGCCGCCTGCCTCGACGCGATGTGCGGCGGCCGCTTCCGGCTCGGCGTCGGGGTCGGCTGGAACGAGCCGGAATTCGTCGCGCTGAACGAGAACTTCCGTAATCGCGGCCGCCGCTCGGAAGAGCAGGTCCAGGTGATGCAGCAACTGTGGGCCGAGCCGTTCGTACGCTTTGCCGGCAAGTGGCACACATTGGAAGACGTCGGGATCAACCCGCGCCCGGAGTCGGGCAAGGTGGAGGTATGGTTCGGCGGTCACCACGAGCGCACCCTGGAGCGCATCGCCAAATGGGGCGACGGCTGGATGCCGAACGCATACCCGCCCGACCAGAGTGCGCTCGATGTCTTCGCCAAGCTGCGCCAGCTCACCGAAGAGGCCGGCCGCGACCCCAAGGCCGTCGGCATTGAGGTCTGGACCTCGATGGGCGTCGGCAGCGAGAGCGACTGGGCCCAGGAGGCGGCATTCTGGAAGAAGGCCGGCGCGACGCATCTGTGCCTCACCACAACCTTCCACCGGCGCCACCACCATCGCCTCGCCGGCCACACGCTCAGCGACCACATTGCCGCGCTCAACCGCTTCCGCAACGCCGTCGCCGGCGCGCTTTAGCGATCCGCCAAAAAGGAAAGCCCCGATACGGGATCGGGGCTTTCTTGCCGAGATGCCGCGCGGGTTCGCAACGCAGTTGAACGTTCTGCTGACATTGGTACCAACTTTGCCCATGACGACGACAGCGGCGACAGCGATCAACGCGGATGCTCCCCCTTCCTTCGCCATGAGCCGCCGCATGGCAAGTAGAATGCCCATGGACTACCTTGCTATAGCGAGAGCTGAAAACTGCGCGCCTATAGATTGTGAAGGAATCAACGGTCAGAGAATTCAGAAGTAAACCCATTGTTGCGGGAGAACTTGCGATGAGCGTCTCGGTTGCGCCGCTGCATGCTTACCTCGGCGCCAAAGTCTCCGGCGTCGACGCCAGCGCGCCGCCGGACGACGCGACGCTGGCCACACTGTGGCGGGCGATCAACAAGCACTCGGTGCTGGTGCTGCATAACCAGTCGCTGACCGACGCGCAGCTGAAGGCCTTCGCCGCGCGTTTCGGCGATCTCGAAATCGGGCGCGCCGCGTTACAGCCGGGCAAGCGCAGGCTCGACATTCCCGAGATCGGCGACATCTCGAACCTCGATGTGGACAACCGCATCCGCGCGCGGGAAGACCGGCGCCGGCTCGACATGCTGGGCAACCGGCTATGGCACACCGATGCCTCGTACATGCCGGTGCCGGTGGTGCTCGGAATGCTGTTCGCGGTAAGGGTACCGCCAGGCAGCGCGCTCGGCGGCGGCGAAACCGAGTTCGCCGATATGCGCGCGGCCTATGACGCGCTGGCCGACGACATGAAGACGCTGTGCGAGCCGCTGGTCGTCGAGCACGACATTTTCTGGTCGCGCGGCCAGATCGGCTTCACCGAGTTCCCACCCGGCGAGCGGGAAAAATACCCGCCGTCGCAGCAGCGGCTGGTGCGCCGGCATCCGGGCTCCAAGCGCAAGACGCTCTATCTGTCGGCGCACGCCTCGCACATCGTCGGCTGGCCGGTCGCTGATGGGCGCCTGCTGCTGCATGACCTCAACGCACACGCCACCCAGCGGCAGTTCGTCTACAGCCACAAATGGGCCGAGGGCGACCTTGTGATCTGGGATAACCGCTGCACGATGCATCGCGGTCGGCCGCACGAGGAAGGCGCGCCGCGCGACCTCAGGCGGGCGACGACACTCGATGTCGGCTCGACGCTCGAGGAGGCCGCGGATTAGCCTCAGGCTGCGATTGCAGCGGGATCGATCGGCTCGATGTACTGACCCGTGGGATCAAGCCGCGCCACCTCGCGCCACGCGGCTTCCAGCGCCGTCCCGCCGGTCTGGAAACTGAGCACGCCAAAAATGAAATCGACAACGCTGCCGTCGGACGACAGCGGCATGTAGACGCGATACGCGAAGACATCCACGTTCTTCGGGGTGTGGTAGCGGTTCTGCGTGAACAGCGGCACCTGAAGGCGGCAGACGCTGCGATAGATATCCTGGATGAAGACGACCCTGTCGTCGGCGAACAGCTCGTCGGGGCAGAGGCCGGTGTAATCGCTGCCGTAGGCGTCGACCGAAGCGGTGCCGACGAGGCGGTAGCGAAAACGCGCGCCGCCGTCCAACACCTCGATGATCTGCAGGTTGGGCAGCAGCTTGGGTGCCAGCTCCGTCGGATCCATGTCGCGCTTGCGCGGCATCGCCCGCGGCCCGCGTTTTTCGCACCAGTAGGCCAGAACCGGCCCCAGTACCGGATCGCTTCGATAGTCGTAGGTCATCGTCCCGCGGCTGCGCCGTCTTCTTTCCCGTTACCGCAGAGGTATGAAAATCCGGTAAACCAGGGTGTGCGTGCGGCTTATTCCGAGGCGGCGGCCGCGCCCATGGCCGTCTGGCGACGGCCGAGCCAAAGCGCGTTGACCAGCCAGACCAGGGCCACCGCGATGACGATCGGCGTCGTGATCGCGGCGTTGTCGCCGAGCAAGCGCAGCAGCGCGACCGACCACGCCCCGAGCTGATCGCCAAAGCGGTAGACCACGGTATCGATAAAGCTCTTGGCCTTATAGCGATCCTCGCGCGCTACCACGGTGAACAGGATCTCGCGCGTCGGTCGGGCGATGGCGTAGTCGCCGGCGCGCCGGAGAACCTGAAACGCGGCAATCGCGCCGATGCCGGGCAGCAACGCGAGACCGGCGAAACCGACGGCCGTCAACGCCGGCAGGAACGCCAGCGCCAGCGCCACCCCGAACAGCACGACGATGCGCCCGGTCAGGAACAGCTGCACCCCCAGTGTCAGGCAGTTCACCGCGAGGTCGATTGAGGCGAAGAATGCGGTTTGCGCGCCGCGGTCGGGGAAGCTGCGGGCGACAATCGCGGCCTGCTGAAAATACAGAAAGGTTGCGGTGACCGCGAACAGCAGGATGAACAGGCTGACATTGAGCAGGTAAGGCGACCCCAGCGCATGGCGGATGCCGGCAAACACGCCGCCTCCGATTGGACGCTCTTCGACAGGTTGGGTCGGGCGGTGGTGCAGCGCCGGCGACAGCCGCGCCAGCCGTCCGACCGCGAAGACCGCGATTTCGAGCAACAGAGCTGCGCCGATCAGCAGTGCTGTCGCGGGCAGATAGTGTCCCAGCCCCGCGACAAGCCCGGATCCGACGATTGCGCCGACGGTCGCGCCGGCGGCGATAAAGCCGAACAGCCGCTTGCCCTGCTCAGGGCTGAACAGATCGACATTGAGCTGCCAGAAGATCGATACGACGAACAGATTGTAGACCGATGTCCAGATGAAGAAGACGCGGCCGATCCACACCGTCTGGGGCGGGGTCGCGACGTAAAGCGCCACCGCGAAGGCGAGAATGCCGAGCGCGAAGAAGCGATAGGAAAGCGGGATGAAGCGGCTGCGCGGCAGCGTCTTTACCAGCCAGGCGAACGGCAGGTTCAGCACCAACATGCCGATAAGCGTGCCGGTGAAGAGCCATTGCAGATTGTTGACGCCGCCCGCCACTCCCATCGCGTCGCGGATCGGCCGCATGATGTAGTACGACGACAGCACCGCGAAAATGTAGAGCCAGCACCAGACGACGACACGCGCCTCGGCCGGCTCGACCGCAATCACGCGGCGCAGCAGCCGATACGGGACCCCGTATTCTAAAGCCGGTCGCTCCTGGTTCGACATCGTGCGTCCTTCGAGGCGCCTCACCACGCTCCTGATCGGTGAGGAGTTGGCGGAGCGGCATAAGCAAAGCAGCGCCCTGAGGTGCTCGCGCAGCGAGCCTCGAAGGTTGCGCAGTATGATGGTCTACGCCTTCAGCGTCGCGGCGATCTGCCTCAGCTCCTCGGGGCTGTGCTCCCCGCCGAGCGGTGTGCCGGGAACCAGGTGCTTGCCCATCGCCAGCCCGCCGACCAGCACAGGCTCAAAGCCAATTTCGCGAATCAGCGCCTCGGCCAGGTCGATCGCGCCCCTGTCGTCACCGGCGATCGGCACCCCGACCTTGCCATCGGTCTTGGCCGCGTCGGGCTCCAACTTGCCGGAGCCGATCGCGTTGAAGCCGCGGACGATCTTGGCGCCTGGAATGAACTTGGCGGTGGCGAGGCCGGCGCCACCCATCTCGTTGACCTGCTTAACCAGATCCTCGCCGTCCCGGCGCGGGATCGGGTTGCTGACGTCGAGCAGCAACCGCTTTGCGGCGATTTGCTTTCCGTATTCCTTGCCGATCTGCTCGACCGCGGTGTACGGCACGACCAGCACGATCGCATCGCCAAACGCGACCGCTTCTTCGACCGTGCCTGCTTTCGCCGCGGGGCCGGCGCTGGCGACCAGCTCCTTGAGGGTTTCCGGATGCCGCGACGAGAACATCACCGGATGCCCCTTTTTGGCGAACAATGTGCCGAGCGCGCCGCCTTCGCGGCCGGAACCGATAAAGCCGAGCTTAACAGCGTCACCCGAGCCGGCGGCTTGGGCCCAGGTTTCGTGCGGCAGCACGGGGAGCGCCACGGCGGCCACGATCAGGCTCAGCATATGGCGCCGGTGCGGCGCGGCGACGATGGCGTTGGTCATGGCCTAGGCTCCGCTGTTGGTGGCTCGCGGGTTAAACGCAACGGGTCGCGCAGCGTGCCCGTCACGAATTTGTCAAGTGGTGCGGCGCGAGGTGAATGTGCTCGGGCCGCACGCCGATGCCGACAAGACGCGCCGGGATGCGCCGCAGCACCGGGAAGGCGTTGAACAGCTTCATTGGCCACGGCGCATCGACCGGCTCATCGCGGTCGAGCAGCGGGTCGATCAGCCGGTTCTGTATGGTGAGCTGCATGCGCTGGATCACCTTCATCGCCAGCGTGCGGCGGCGCTGCACCTGGGCGAGGTGGTCTGTCGTCAGCCGGCCCTCGCGCAGCGGCGCGGCCAGAATGTTGGAAGCGGCCACGGCGTCCTGGACCGCTAGGTTGACGCCGACGCCGCCGATCGGCGACATCGTGTGCGCCGCATCGCCGATGCACAGCAACCCCGGCCGCCACCACGTCGGCAAGCGGTCGACCGCGACGGTCAGCAGCGAGATATCGTCCCAGTCCTTCAGCTCGCCCGTGCGGTCCGCCAAGTACGGCGCGAGGCGGGCGATCTCGTTGCGAAATGCCCCGAGCCCGCGGCGACGCACCTCGCCATAGCCCCCCTTGCGGATGACAAAGGCGCATTGCCAATATTCCCGGCGGTTCAGCGTCACCAGCATGTGGCCGAAATTGATGAAGCCGCCGGTCTGCTCCGGGTCGCTCGGCCGGCGCGACAACCGCATCCACAGCACGTCCATCGGCGCGCCGAGGTCTTCTGCCTCGAACCCCGCGCACTGGCGGATCGTCGAATGGCGGCCGTCGGCTCCCACCACCAGATCGGCCCTGATCTCGCTTTCGCCCGCCGCGCTCTTCGCGCGCAGCCCGACCACCCGGTCCTGCTCGACGATCAGCTCGCTCGCTTCGGTCCCCATCCGCAGGCCAAAACCCGCATAGCGCTTGCCCTGCTCGACGAGGAAGTTGAGGAAATCCCATTGCGGCATCAGCGCGACGAACTTGCAGATTGTCGGCAGGTGAGAAAAGTCGGCCATCTGGATTTCGGTATTGCCGATCACCACGCGCAAGTCGCGGATTTCATCGTGCCGTACCCTGAGGAACTGGTCGAGCAGGCCGAGCTCGTGCATCAGCTGCAGCGTTGACGGATGAATGGTATCGCCGCGGAAATCGCGAAAGAAGTCCGCGTGTTTTTCGAGCACCGCGACGCGCACCCCGGCGCGCGCCAACAAAAAGCCGAGCATCACGCCCGCCGGTCCGCCGCCGGCAATGCAGCACGTTACCTGCCCGTCGGTTTGTGTCATGGTCCACCTGAATGCGTTGCGCGCAGACGTGGGGCGGCATTTTTGCGGGCAGCCGCGGGGAGCCGAAACTGACCGGCCCCGTATAAATACCTGTTCACGAACCTTGGATCGGAACGGAGCCTAACATGTTCCACAGCTCGAAACCCGGATGGTTCCGCCGTGCGCTGGTCGGACTGGCATTCGCCGGAACCGCCGTGATGACCCTGGGCGCGGCGCCGGCGCACGCGCAGTATTACTACCCTTATTATTACGGATATCCGTATTACGGATATCCGTACTATTCGGCTTACTACTATCCGTACTATGGATACTATGGGTACCCATACCGCTTTGGCGCCCGCTGGGGCTGGGGATGGGGCTGGCGCGGCGGTTGGCACGGCGGCTGGGGCTGGCATCACCGCTAACCCGCGCATTTGGCGCCGACAGCCAAAGATCCGGCCGGCTTGCCCGCTCGCAACCGGCCGGATTTCTGTTTGCGCGTTTCCCGGCCCCGCGGCACGAGCTATACCCAGCAGCACAGCCTGGCGGACCCGTTGATGTTCGATCCGTCCCTTCTCGCGGCCCGTCTCGACCTCGTGCTCGACGATGCGACGATCCCCGAGCTGCCGCACCACTACCGCGGCAAGGTACGAGACAACTATGACCTGCCTGACGGCCGGCGCATCATCATCACCACCGACAGGCTCTCGGCCTTCGACCGCAGCATTGCGGCGATCCCATGCAAGGGGCAGGTACTGACGCAGACGGCTCGTTTCTGGTTCGACCGTACCGCCGATCTCTGCCCCAACCACGTCATCCAATATCCCGACCCCAACGTGCTGCTGTGCCGGCGGCTCGACATCCTGCCGGTCGAGATCGTGGTGCGCGATTACCTCGCTGGTACCACCGCGACATCGGTTTGGTCGATGTACAAGGCCGGCCGGCGCGAGATTTACGGCATTCGTTTGCCCGACGGGCTGTGCGAGAACCAGAAACTGCCGCAAACCATCCTCACGCCGACCACAAAGGCCCGCGACGGCGAGCATGACGAGCCGGTGACACCGCACGAGATCGTCGCGCGCGGGCTGTTGAGCGCTCCGCAATGGGATGAGGTGTCGGCTCTCGCGCTGGCGCTGTTCGCGCGCGGCCGCGAAATGGCGGCGGCGCGCGGCCTGATCCTGGTCGACACCAAATACGAATTCGGCTTCGACCGCGACGGCCGCATCGTCCTGGCGGATGAAATCCACACCCCCGACAGCAGCCGCTACTGGTTCGCAGCAAGCTATCCGACCCGCTTCGCCGCCGCCGAGCCGCCGGAAGCATTTGACAAGGACGTACTGCGCCGCTGGGTCGCCGCCCGCTGCGACCCCTACAAGGACGACATCCCGGCGATCCCGCCGATCGTCATTGGCGAGACTGCGGCGGTCTACATCGACGCCTACGAACGCATCACCGGCGAGAGCTTCACACTGCCGTCAACGGGGCAAGACGTTCTGTCGCGTATCCGGCGGAATGTATCGCCATTTTTCTGATGCTGGCCGGCATGCGATCAATGATTGCATTCGATTGCATGCCGCGAGGTTCTATGGGCAGCATTGCCGGTGCCAAAGATTTTGATGGCTGCCGGGTTGAAATCCTCGATCCTTGGGATGACGGCTAACGGCGAGGTCGATCAGCTTCTCGATTTTGCCGATAACGTAATAGTGTCCGGGAAAGTCTGCGTGCTCGAAACCACGATTGCCGGCAGCCTGCCCAAGCCCTCCTGGCTGGCCGAGACTCACAAATTGTGGCCCGCGTGGCGGGCGGAGGGCGAGGCACTGGCCGCGGCGAAGCGCGACGCGACCATCCTTGCGCTCAAACTTCAGGAGGATGCCGGCATCGACATCGTCAGCGACGGCGAGATGTCGCGGCAGCATTTTGTCCACGGCTTCCTCGAAAACCTAGACGGCATCGATTTCGTCAACAAGGTGCAGATGGGCATCCGCAACAACCGCTACGAAGCGGACTGCCCCGCCGTCACCGGACCGCTGCGGCGGCGCGGCAGCGTCCATGGCGCCGAGGCGCGGCTCGCCCGGGCGCATACGAGACGCCGCCTCAAGTTCACGCTGCCGGGGCCGATGACGATCGTCGACACCATCGCCGACCGGCACTACGGCGATCGAATTGCGATGGCCATGGCCTTTGCCGATTTGCTCAACGAAGAGGCGCGCGAGTTGGCGGCGATCGGGGTCGATGTGATCCAGTTCGACGAGCCGGCCTTTAACGTCTATCTCGACGAGGTGGCGGACTGGGGTATCGCCGCGCTGCACCGCGCCATCAACGGCGTGGCCAGCAAGACCGCCGTCCATATCTGCTACGGCTACGGCATTCAGGCGAACATCGATTGGAAAGCCGGGCTCGGCACCGAGTGGCGGCAATACGAGCGGACGTTCCCGGCGCTGGCGGCCAGCCGGATCGATCAGGTCTCGCTCGAATGCATCAATTCGCATGTGCCGGTCGAGTTGCTCGGCCTGCTCGCCGGCAAGGACGTGCTGGTCGGCGCCATCGACGTCGCGACCGACCGAGTCGAGACCGCGGATGAGGTCGCGGCCGCGATCGAGCGTGCGATGGCACACGTGCCGCCGGAGCGGCTGTTCCCGTGCACAAATTGCGGCATGGCGCCGCTCGACCGCAGCGTGGCTTACGACAAGCTCAAGGCGCTCGCCGCCGGCACCGCTCTGGTGCGCGGCCGCCGATAATTCCCCAGTTCGGCGGTGCCGCTCTGCAGACCTCAGTCGCCAACGGCGATGGGCCGGCACTCCAATCGTGCCGCCGCCGCAGCTTGTTGGCCCATCGCCATGCTAGCTGGCTGAGGTCGGCCACACCGGTTTGGCCACGGCCATGTGCTCGGGAAAGACGGTGACGGGCTTGCCGTCCTGCCACTGGACGATGACGAGCTGCGCGTCGACCCGGCGGCCCTTGTCGTCGAACTTCAAGTGGCTGCCGGGGAAGTAGACCGCCGGCCCATCGGTGATGTCCATGGTCCGGATCGTGTCGCCCACCTTCTGTTTGTCGGCGGAACCGGCCTTGTTGATCGCCCAAGCGAACATCTGGACGTGCGCGTAGGCGAAGATTTCGTTATGGCCGAACCACGGATTGCCGGTGCGTTTGACGTAGCGCGCCGACAATTCATCAACCGCCTTGCCTGGCCAGTTGGCGAGGCCGATCAAGATGTCCTGCAGGATATCCTTGCCCGCGGTCTTGAGCATTTCGGGCACCACCCAGTGACCGCCATTGCCGATCAGCGGCAGCTTGGTGGCCGGCATGCCATATTGGGTAAAACTGTCGGCGATGATCTTGTCGTCGCCGTTATTGGTCGACAGCAGCATCACGAAATCGGGCTTTGCGCCGCGCACCGGCTGGACCAACGCGGTCGCGTCGGCGAGCGGCGGGGTGTAAATCTGATTCACCACCGCTTCGAGCTTCTGCTGCTTGAGCACGTGGTCCTGGATCGGCTTCAGAAAACTGACCGAGGCGGCCGTGTTATCGCCGATGATCGCAACCTTGGTCGGCGTCTTGCCAGTCGCGCCCTGCGCCAGCTTCATCAGGTAGGGGACGATCTCCTCGGCTTGAGTGTTCGCGGTCGGTGCGGTCTGGAACACGTTTTTGAAGCCACGGTCGGTGATCGCATCGGAATAGGACAAGGTCAGCCAGGGCAGGCCTGCACGCTCGGTCACCTCGGTTGCGGCGAGGGTAAAGGTCGAGAGCCAGCAGCCGAAACCGCCCGCGAGGTTGGGGTGCTGCGACAGCATCCGCTGCGCCGCGTCCTTCGCGGTCTCTGCGGTTGCGCCGGTGTCGACCGATGCCAGCTTCAGCCTGGCGCCGCCCATCCCTTGTAGCCCGCCGGCCTGGTTGATGTCGTCGATCGCCATCTCAGCGCCGGCCTTTTCGAGGATGCCCTGCTCGGCCCACGGGCCCGACAGCGGCACCAGCATCGCGACCTCCACGTCATCGGCCGCCAGCGCCAGGGACGGCCGCGCCAGCGCGGCGGCTGCGCCCATCAGCCCCACCGCAGTGCGCCGGGTGATTTTCTCAGTCATCTCGCGCTTCCTCTTGTTGGCATCATTCGTTTTCGTCGCCGAGCCCGAGATAAGACCGCCGCACGCGATCGTCCGCAAGCAGGCTCTGGTACGGGCCTTCGAGCACCACCCGCCCGGTTTCGAGCACATAGCCGTAATCGGACAGTTCGAGCGCCTCGGCCACGCGCTGCTCGACCAACAGGATGGCGAGCCCGTCTTCCTTGTGGATCTGCGCGATGCGCTCGAAGATCGTTTCCGCGACCGCGGGCGCCAGACCCATCGACGGCTCGTCGAGCATCAACAGCCGCGGCGCCGAGGCGAGACCCCTGCCGATCGCCAGCATCTGCTGCTCGCCACCCGACAAGGTCCCGGCCAGCTGCTCGGCGCGCTCGGCAAGGATCGGAAACAGCGTGTGGATGCGCTCCAGCGTGTGCACCCACTGCGCCCGCCCGGCCTCCGGGTACGCCCCCATCTCGAGGTTCTCGCGTACGGTCAGCGTGCGGAACACCTGCCGCCCTTCGGGAATATGCGCGATGCCGAGATGCGCGCGCGCCGCTGCCGGCTTGGCGAAGAGCGACGATCCCTCCCACTCCACGCGACCATCGGCCGGCAGAACGATGCCGCAGATCGTCTTGAACAAAGTCGTCTTGCCGGCGCCGTTCGGGCCGACGACAGTGACGAATTGGCCGGCGGCGACGTTGAGCGACACGCCTTGCAGCGCGCGCAGACCGCCATAGGCGACCGACAGGCTGCGGACCTCAAGCATGCGCGGTCTCGGCCTGCTGTCGGGCGAGAAACTTGGAACCGAGATAAGCCTCGATTACCGCCGGGTTCTCGACCACCGCGCGCGGGGGCCCTTCGGCCAGCACCGCACCGTGGTCGAGCACCAGAAAGCGGTCGGCAAGGCGCAGCATCGCGTGCATCGTGTGCTCGATGATCACGATCGTCATGCCGCCGGCGCGCAGTTCGCGCAGCACCGCGAGCAGGTCGTCGCATTCCTCGCGTCCCAGCCCGGCGAGCGTTTCATCGAGCAGCAGCAGGCGCGGACGCCCGGCCAGTGCCCGCGCCAGTTCCATCAGCCGCAGCTCCTTGTTGGTCAACTCGCCGGCCGCGCGGCTGGCCCGCTCGGCCAGCCCAACCGCTTCCAATGCCGCCTCGGCGGCGGCCGCCGCCGCATGGTCGCCAAGACCCGCGCCGTAGCCGCCGACGATGACGTTGTCGAGCAGCGGCAGACGCGGAAAGCTGCGCACCACCTGAAACGTGCGACCGATCCCGAGCCGCGCCACCTCGTGCACCTTGAGCCCGCGCAGCTCCGCTCCGTCGAACCGCGCGGAGCCGGCATCGGCCGGCAATACGCCGTTGAGCAGGTTGAACAATGTCGTTTTGCCCGCGCCGTTGGGACCGATAATGCCGAGGATCTCGCCGCCGGCGACGTGAAACCCGACATCCTGCACCGCGCGCAGCCCGCCAAAAGATTTCGACAGACCGCTCACCTCGAGCAGCGTGCCCGCCTGCACCGGCACCGCGAGCGATGAGGCGCGCTCGGTAATGACGGCCGGCGGCGCCGGTCCGCGCGAGACCCGATCGCGCAACGACCAGAACAACCCTTCCGGCGCCGCCAGCATGATGACGATGATCGCGACGCCGTACACGACGCCCTGGATGCCCGGGATGATATCGCCGAGATGGGCGTTGAGTGTCTCCGCCAACGGGATCAGGATCGCCGCGCCGATCGTCGGCCCCCACACGGTGGCGACCCCGCCGAACAAGGTCACGGTCAGCGCCTGCGCCGACACCAGCACACCGAACACCGAGTCCGGCGTCACCACCAGCAGCACGCAGGCGTAAAGCCCGCCCGCCGCTGCCGAAATCGCGCCGCTGGCGACCAGCGCGCGCATCTTCCACAGCCGCGTGTCGAGCCCCGCCGCCTCGGCCGCCAGCTCGTTCTGCTTGATCGCGAGCAGCGCCAGACCGAAGCGCGTGTTCTCGACCAGCAAGCCGGCGAGCATCGCCGCAACGAATAAGCCCACCGCCACCAGCGTCGCGTAGAACGGCTCGGCGAATTGCAGAAACAGCGCCGGATGCTCGCGGTGCATCGGCAGCGGCACTTCCTGAAACCCGAGATATTGCAGCACGTAGAGCATGGCCAGCGGGTAGGCGAGCATCGACAGCGCAAAGTAATGACCGCGCAGCCGGAAGGTCGGCAGGCCGATCAAGACAGCGGCGCCCGACGCCACGATCATGCCGAGCGGAACGCCGAGCCACGGCGTCAGCCCCCAGTAGACGAGCGCCAGGGTTACGGTGTAGGCGCCGATCCCGAAAAACGAGGCATGACCGAACGACACCAGCCCGCTCATGCCTGAGAACAGGTTCCAGCCGAGCCCCAGCACCGCCCAGATCGGCACCAGTGTCAGCATGAGCTGGTAGTAGTGGTTGTGGACCGCGCCCGCGAACGCCAGATACGCCACGGTCACGGCGGCCAGCACCAGCGCGTCGCGTCGCAACCGAGCGACCCCGCCGACCCTCATGCCCAAGCCCTCATGCGCGTTCCGCCGAGCGGCCGAACAAACCCTCGGGCCGCAGCCCCACGATCAGCAGAAAGACGACGAAGATCGCCGCGTTCTGCAGTTGCGGCGACAGCACCAGGGCCGAGACCTGCTGGACAAAACCGACCAGCAGCCCGCCCCAGAACGCACCCAAGATGCTGCCCATGCCGCCGAGCACGACGCCCGAATACATGATGATGACGTAGTCCAGCCCGACAAACGGGGTGAACGAGAGGTACGTCGCCATCAGCCCGCCGGCGACCGCGGTGATCGCCGCGCCGAGGCCAAAGGCGATACGGTAGGCGCGCTCGACGTCGATACCCATGTAGGTCGCGGCCACCGGATTATCGGCGGCGGCGCGCAGCGACTTACCGAGCCGGGTGCGTTCCATCACCAGCCACAATGCCACCGCGATGACGATCGCAACGACACAGGCAAATATCCGCGCCTGGTTGAGAAAAAGCATCGTGTCGCCGCCAAACGGTCCGATGATAAAGGCCTTAGCGGACAACGGGGTGCGCACGCTTTCAGGGGTCGAGCCGAAAACGATCAATCCGCCGTTTTGCAGGATCAGCGATACCCCGAGGGTGACGATCAGCTGGCCAAAGCCACCCTGGTCGAGGCGGGCGGCGGTCGACAGGCCCGAGACGTGGGTCAGCAGAAAGCGGTGCAGCAGCGCCCCGCCGCCGAACAGCACCGGCCCGGCGACCAGCGCTCCGACAAACGGCGCCACGTAGGGGCCGAGCACGCCGATGGCGGCAAAGCCGGCGACGACATAGAAGCTGATGTACATGCCGAGCATCAGCAGCTCGCCCTGGGCGAAATTGACGATCTTCATGATGCCGAAGATCAGCCCGAGGCCGATGCACATCAGACCGTAAAGGCAGCCGATGATGAGGCCGGCGGCCACCGCGTTCAGAATGTTCTCGACCACCGTCCCATCTCCTCCCGCCGCGACGGCGGGTCCGCGCGCCCGCTACCGGGACGGCTCACCTTCGCAGCAAACAGGTTAGGGCTTGGCCTCACGACGGGCAACGCCGCAGGGCGTAGCCCGATGCGCCCTAGGGACACACCGCAATCTTGCGCTTCGCTTCGGTATTCAGCCGCGCGCAGCTTTCTTTATGTAGCGGAGGCCCTGTGGGCCGGATCGCGATGCGCCACCGAGGACAATCGTACTAAGGGGAGGCGTTCGACACCTGTCGCTCGCGCTCCAGCCGATAACCGAGCCCCGAAGGCGGGCCGCACAGTCGGCAAAGGCAATGTGCTTCTGGCGTCGGATCTATATGAAATTTTTATTAATGCTGCGCTCTGTCCTCTCTCGAATTTATACGCCGACGAGTCGACATTTGCTCCGACCCAACCGGCAAGACGGCCTCTCGAAAGAATGCCCTGCGCCTCTTTATGTCCTTGAAGGAACGGAGACCGCTGATGCTTGACGTTGCGATGCTGGCTATTGGCGGCGTCTTTTTGTCCCTGGCCGTGCTCTACACGCTTATTTGCGACCGGATCTAAGGAAGCCGCGATGCCGCTGCTCGACTATTGCCTTGGCGCCTTGGTGACTTTGGGCCTTTTGGTCTATCTGGTTTTTGCGCTGATCCGGCCGGAAAAATTCTAGTACCGCTTCTGAGGAGCATGGTCGATGACCGCGAATGGCTGGGTGCAAATTGCGATTTTTTTCGCGCTCGTCATCTTACTAACGAAGCCGTTTGGCGGTTATATGACCAAAGTGTTCAACGGCGACCGCCACCTGACGACACCAGTCTTTCGCTGGCTCGAACGGGGTACTTACGCGCTCTGCGGCATCGATGAGAAGCGGGAGCAGCATTGGGTTACGTATGCGATGGCGATGCTGTTTTTCACCGCCGCTGGGTTTGTCGTGCTTTACGCGCTGCAGCGTCTGCAAGGGGTATTGCCGTTCAACCCCGCAGGTCAGTCCGCGGTTGAGGAAGGGCTAGCCTTCAACACGTCGGTCAGTTTTGTCACCAACACCAATTGGCAGTCCTACACGCCCGAGACGACGATGAGCTACCTGACCCAGATGGCCGGGCTCACCGTTCACAATTTTGTTTCGGCGGCGACCGGCATCGCCCTCGCGCTAGCGCTGGTCCGCGGCTTTGCCCGACGCTCGGCGCAGAGCATCGGCAATTTCTGGGTCGATCTGACCCGCTGCACGCTCTACATCCTGCTGCCGATTTCCATTGTTATCGGGCTATTCTTTGTGTGGCAGGGCATGCCGCAGAACCTCAACGAGTACACCCAAGCGACAACGCTCGAAGGTGCCAAACAGATGATCGCTCAGGGACCGGTGGCTTCACAGGAAGTCATCAAGATGCTGGGCACCAACGGCGGCGGCTTCTTCAACGCCAATTCCGCTCATCCGTTCGAGAATCCAAATGCGCTGACCAATCTGGTTCAACTTGTGCTGATCTTCTCGATCGGCGCCGGCCTTACCAACGTGTTCGGCCGGATGGTCGGCAGCGAGCGCAACGGATGGGCAATTTTTGCCGTGATGGGGGTGCTGTTCTTTGCCGGTGTCGTTGTCGCCTATATCGCGGAAGCGCCGGGCAATCCGCAATTCGCCGCACTGCAGATCGATCAGATGCCGTCTGCGCTCCAGGCCGGCGGCAACATGGAGGGTAAGGAGGTTCGCTTTGGCATCGCCAACTCGGCGCTGTTCACCACGGTGACGACAGACGCATCGTGCGGAGCCGTCAACAACATGCACGACAGCCTGATGCCGCTTGCAGGAGCAGTGCCGCTCGTCAAC
>JAFAWI010000202.1 GCA_019241915.1 Alphaproteobacteria bacterium | reverse complement strand
GATGCCCGCTTCGATCATGCTGTCGCCCGCCACCTCCAGCGCGTAGTGGTCGCCGCGGCTCAAAAGACTACCAGGTACCGCCACCGTCGCGCTCTCGTCCCGCAAAGCCTCGATCGGCGTGCCCGCGGCGATCCGGCCATGCAACGGCAATTCGAGCGCGTCGATATCGGACGACACGGGGGTGCCGGGCAGGGCGGCGGCAAAATCCCCCTGTATGACTTTGGGCGAAAACCGGCCGCGTCCGGCCGGCGCGGACGCCGCCGAACTTTCCTCGGGCAGCCGCGTGACTTCCAGCGCTCGCGCACGATGCGGGAGGCGACGGATAAAGCCGCGCTCTTCCAATCCGCCGATCAGGCGGTGGATGCCCGACTTCGAACGCAGGTTCAAGGCGTCCTTCATTTCGTCGAAGGAGGGGGACACGCCGGTTGCGGTCAGCCGCTGGTTGATAAACATCAACAGCTCGTGCTGTTTCTTCGTCAGCATGGCAAACTCCCGCTAGTGGCGGAACAAATCCAAAACACAAGATCATGTTCTACTTTGGTTCGCGGCGGTGGTCAAGCGTGGCGAGAACGACAGGCTCTTGCGCCCTGTCGATCGGCGGTCGATAGATGCGCGATGCCGCCGCGCCGGCTCATCATCGACACGGACCCGGGGATCGACGACGCGATCGCCATCCTGTTGGCGCTGGCGTCGCCCGAGCTGGCTGTGGACGCCGTTGTTGCGGTCGCAGGAAACCGGCCGCTGGCGGTGACGGCGGCCAACGCGCGTGCGGTTTGCGAGCTCGCGGGGCGCGCCAACATCGCGGTCTACGCCGGCTGCGACGGGCCGCTGCAACGACTGGCAGTCACCGCCGAGCATGTTCATGGCGATACCGGGCTCGGCACGTTTGCGGCTGCCGCGCCGACGATGGCGCTGCGCCCGGGCCATGGCGTCGATGCGACCGTGGCGCTGCTGCGGGCAGCGGCGCCGAACAGCATCGTCTGGTGCGCGCTCGGTCCGCTGACCAATGTCGCCGCCGCGCTCGTCGGCGCGCCCGACATCGCGGTGGGAGTGGCGGAGCTGGTGCTGATGGGCGGCGCCTCTCGCGCGCTCGGCAATGTCACGCCGGCGGCCGAGTTCAACATCCACGCCGACCCGCACGCCGCGCAGCTCGTGTTCGAGAGCGGGTTGCCGATCACCGTGGTGCCGCTCGACGTGACGCACCAAGTGCGCGCGACACCGGAGCGGATGGCGCTGCTTACGGCCCGCAGTACGCCGGTTGCGGCTGCGGTGGCGCAGCTGCTGGCGCCGGGGCCGGACGGCGAGCCGCGGGCGCTGCACGATCCGTGCGTCATTGCCCATCTGCTGGCCCCGGAGCTGTTTGCCGCCAGCCGCGTCAACGTCGCTGTCGAATGCGACAGCGCGCTGACGCTCGGCATGACGGTAATCGACTGGCGCGGTGTCAGCGGGCGGACGCCAAACGCCAATGTGCTGCACGAGGTCGATGCAGACGGCTTTTTTTATCTGCTCGCGTCGCGCCTCGCTGACCTATATTAAGGTATTGTGTTAATTGTTAAATTGCGAGCTCGGGTATCGTCGCCCCGGCCGCGGCGCCGGCGAGATCGCCTGCGCACCCACGCTGGCAATTCGCGCGCTGCCGCGGCAGGGAATGTCGCGGTGCAGCGACCTCGGCTTGATTTCCGCCTCGATATGCGGCGTCAACCTCGCGATGTGTCGCTCACACGGTCGGAAAGCTCCGCGGCTCGCTTCACGAAGTCGAGCGGCCCGGCGAAGTCGAAGGCGTTGTAGACTGCATTCAGGTGATTGAAATGCGGCGCTTGGGCGAATTGGACAAAGGTCAGCCGGTGCCCAGCATAGTCCGAATTGAGCAGGTCTCTGGCGAAAGCAAGCAGCTTGCGCCGATCGTCGGCCTGCCAGTTGGCATTGAGCGAGTAGAATTTTTCGAGCCACGGGGCTGAACCGCCTCGCACGAACGCAGCGGCGTTCGGCGTCACGCAAATCTGTCCGCCGCACAGTTCGCGTGCGATGTGCATCATCTGCGGCAGGTTCGAGCAGGCATGCACGCGCCCGGCATAGAGTAGCGACTGATGCGGCATCAGCAGCCCCGATGGGCTGCGCTGCGCCTCGGCGATCGCTGCGACAAGATGGGCATTGATGCCCTCGCGATAGCAGACGAGGTCGGCCAGCTTTTCGCGCACCGCCTGCAACCCGTCGAGCCCGGTCTGCCGCGCGTTCCACAACGCCGCGCCGATCAGCATGTCGGCGGTGTAGAGGATGCGCAGCACATAGGGAAATGCCGAATAGCGGTGCAGCGTGCCACGAATGAAAGCGGCAGCCTTGGTATGGCGGTAAAAGAATACGTCCCCCCACGGGATCAGCACATCGTCGAGGACGAGTAAGGTATCCACCTCGTCGAACCGGCTCGCCAGTGGGTAATCGGTGGCTCCCTTGCCGGCAAAACCGGCGCGGCAGAGATGCTTCACGCCGCGCGCGCCCATCCGCACGATGCAGCCCACCGCGTAGTCGGAAAGTTCCTCATCGGTCCAGGCGCCGACCGTGGGTTTGAGGAACGCCTGATCCGCATAGGAGGCGGCGGTTTCATACTTGGCGCCACGCAGTACGATCCCCGAGTCGGTCTCCTTCACGACATGCACCATCATGTCGGGGTCTTGATCGTGCGGCCGTTTCGAACGGTCGCCTTTTGGGTCTGTATTCGCCGATACGTGGAAGATGTCCTCAGCGAGCACGCGCGCAATGTGCCGGTCGATGTTGTCGCCAAAACGCGGGTCGAGCTCGTTCAGCACGTCTCGACCGTCGAGCAGCGACCACATTTCGCCGACCGTTTCGTCGCCGACGCGCGTAACGACCCCGCCAATGTCATTGAAGTAAAGGTCGACAGCGCGCCGTTTCTCGCGCCAATGCTCGTGCTCGGTCGGCGGCCGCAGCAAGGTTGAGAAGCAATCGCCGGCCTCGGTATAGGTCATTGTCGGAGCCGACTCCGGCTCGTGCGCCAGATCGTACATGCGCGCCTTCGCGTCGATGATTGGCTTAAACGCCGGGTGGCGCGTCACATCCTCTACCCGCTCGCCGTCGATCCAGACCTCGCGGCCGTCGCGCAACCCATCACGGTATTGCTCACCGGTTCGAATCATCTGCTGCTTTCCCGACTTCGGTTTGCCGACACGCCAGGCAAATTTCGAGCCGATCCGCCAGTTGCGCCGATGGCATGCGGCTTGCCTATCTCGCTGTGGCTTCGCTTTGGAGACAGCATGCTGCCCCGCATCCTGATGTTGCTGCCGGCGCTCGCGCTATCGTCGTTCCTGGCGGCCGAAGCGCAAGCCCAAGCTCCGCTTCCGCTTGTCGAGACCGGCAAGTTGACCTGGGGCTCTGCGGCGACGTTCCCGCCGTTCGAGTTCATGAAGGACGACAAGCCGCTCGGCTTCGACGTCGACATGATGGACGCGATTACCGCAAAAATGAAACTGCAGTCGACGATGGCGGGCATGGAGTTCAAGGGTCTTATCCCCGCAATCCTCGGCGGTCGCATCGACGCGATCGTCAGCGGCATGTACATCAATCCCGAACGCAGCCAGGTCGTCGATTTCGTTCCGTATCTCAAGGTCGGCAACCAGATCCTCGTCGCCAAGGGCAACCCGCTGCACCTCAGGGACAAGGGGGATTTGTGTGGTCACCGCGTCGCCGCGCCGGTGGGAACGGTCTACGAGAAGGCGGCGCAGCAGGTGATGGCCGACTGCCAGGCCGCCGGGAAGCCGGCACTGACCCTGCTGAGCCTCGGCTCGACCGCGGCCGGCGCGCTGGCGCTCAAGGAAGACCGCGCCGACGCTATCATTGCCTCGACCCCGACCAACGCCGCGCTTATCAAGGATTCGCCCGAGGCCTTCGCGACCGCCGGCGACGTCTTCGACAACAACACCCAACTCGGTATCGGTTTGCCAAAGGATAAGCCCGCCTTAAAAGCGGCGGTCGACTCGGCGTTCCTGGCAATCGTCGCCGATGGAGTCATCGCCGAGCTTATCAAGAAATACGGGTTGCCCCTCGATAGCGCACTCTGACCCGCGAGGCCGCGAGGCGACAGGAAACGGCATGTCGATCTTCTCGCCACATATCCTGCTGGGCCACCTGCTCAGCATCAATTTCCTGCAAGCGGCCTTGCTGACCTTGTGGATCAGCCTTGCGGCGCTGTTTGTCGGCATGCTGATAGGCCTCGCCCTCGCCGCCGGGCAGGAAGTGCAGTCGCGCGTCGTGCGCGGCCTCATCGTCGGCTATCTTTGGCTGTTTCG
>JAFAWI010000380.1 GCA_019241915.1 Alphaproteobacteria bacterium | reverse complement strand
GAACACCTGTCCGTGATCATGAAGGACGGCGTGCTGCACAAGCGCATGGGTTAAAATCGCCGCTATGAACTTTTTGCGACAGGAGCCGGTCGGCCGGCACCTCGCGGCCATTCTTGCCGCCGATGTCGCGGGTTATGCCCGCCTCATGAGCGAGGATGAGGAGGGCACGCTGGCCGGGCTGCGCGCCTGGCGGCACGCCATTGCCGAGCCGCGCATCCGCGGCTACCGCGGCCGCATCGTCAAAGCGACGGGCGACGGCTTTCTTGCCGAGTTCGCGAGCGTCGTCGACGCGGTGCGCTGTGCGGTCGAGATGCAGCGGGCGATGGCCGACCGCAATGCCGACGTGCCGGCCGCACGGCGGATCGAGCTGCGCGTCGGCATCAATCTCGGCGACATCGTGGCCGAGGATCACGACATCTTTGGCGACGGGGTCAACATCGCGGCCCGGCTGGAGGCGCTGGCCGAACCGGGCGGCATTTGCGTGTCGGGCGTCGTGCGCGACCAGATCCGCGACAAGCTGCCCTACATCTTTGACGATCGCGGGGAGCAGCAGGTTAAGAACATCGCGCGTCCGGTACCGGTCTATGCGATGAGCCAGGCGGCGATCGCCGCGACCGCGGCGCCGGCGCCCGTTGCCGCGGGCCGCGGCAGACGCCGCCTTGCAGTGGCCGCGGCGGGGCTGCTGATCGCGGTTGCCGCGGCCGGGGCCGGCTGGTGGCTCTGGGCCAGACCCCACACGGCGGCGGCGACCGCGCATTTGCTGCCGGCGCAGCCGCCCGCGCCGCGTCTGTCGATCGTCGTGCTGCCGTTCGAGAACCTGTCGCACGACCCCGACCAGGATTATTTTGCTGATGCGATCACCGAGGATTTGACCACCGACCTGTCGCGGATCGCCGGCAGCTTTGTGATCGCCCGCAACACCGCATTCACCTACAAGGGCGCCTCCGTCGACGTGCGGCAGCTCGGCCGCGACCTCGGCGTCCGCTATGTGCTTGAAGGCAGCGTCCGTCGGCTCGGAAGCCAGGTGCAGGTCAACGTCCAGCTGATTGACGCCGGCAGCGGGGCGCATGTCTGGGCCGACCGCTTCGACACCGAAACCGGGAATCTCGCCAAGGCGCAGAGCGAGGTGACGGGGCGGCTGGCGCGCACGCTCAACCTCCAACTGGTGCAGGCGGCCGGGCGCAGGATCGAGCAGGAGGGCGCGGTCAACGCCGACGCACAGGATCTCGTCATGCGCGGCTGGGCGCTGTACCAGCGCACCCCGGCCGCCGCCAGCCGGGACGACGCCAGGCGGATGTTCGCCGCGGCGCTACGCCTCGACCCGAAATCCTACGACGCCAAGCTGGGAATTGCCGCCTCGCTGGTGGTCAACCTTGCCAACGGCCTCAGTGAACAGCCCGCAGAGGACGAGGCCGAGGCCGAGCGGCTGCTCGCCGAGCTGCTGGCCCGCGATTCCAACCGGACCGAGCTCCACGTCTCGATTGCGTTACTCCGCCGGGTGCAGAACCGCCTGCCCGAATCGCGGCTCGAATGGGAGCGGGCGATCGAGCTCGACCCCAACAACTCGGTGGCGATCGGCCAGCTCGGCGTGACCCTGATTTATCTCGGCGAGCCCGCCGCCGCGATCCCGCTCGAAGACAAGCGCATCCGGCTCAACCCCAACGACCCCAACATCGCCCTCGCCTACTGGTCGATCGGATTGGCGCATCTGCTGCAAAATCAGCTCGACGAGGCGATCGATTGGCTGACCAAGGCGCGCACCGCCAACCCGCGCGTCTATTATTTCTATCTCGACCTGGCGGCGGCGTACGCGCTGAAGGCTGAAATGCCCGACGCCAAGGCAGCGCTCGCCGAAGCGCTGAAGCTGCGGCCCGACATCAATTCGATGAAGCGGCAGCTGGCGCGCTGGGCCTACACCAACAACCCGGCCTACCGGGTGATGGCGGAAAAGACCATCGACGCCGGGCTGCGCAAGGCCGGCATGCCGGAGGACTGACGGGCACACTGTCTTTCCGATGCATGCCCTTCCGGGACATCGGGTTGGCGCATCACCGCCGGACGCGGCTTTCCATAATCACCGGCTCAGCGACGATGACGACGTCGCCGCGACTCATCGCGCATCCACCCGGACACCGCCTCTATCCAGCGCAAAGCATCTGCTTCGCTTTCCGGGTTCAGCCGCGCCGCCTGCGCCGCGATCCTTGTACGCACCTCGGCAGATCGAGCGTCCGGAACAACCAGCCGAACCTCGCCTAATCCGCGTTCTTTGCCCTCGGTATCGCATCGCCTTCACCCGCTCTGCCGGCAAGGTCACCCGGTGGCATTCTTGCCGCCGTAGCGGCGGACGCGCAGGTCGGCCTGCTCCTTGTGGCCCCAGAACCGTTCGATCGCGCAGAGGCGGCTGCAATATTCG
>JAFAWI010000312.1 GCA_019241915.1 Alphaproteobacteria bacterium | reverse complement strand
TCCGGGCGGATGACGCTCGCTCATCCGCCCGGCAAAATTGCGTCAGTAGTGCGTGACCCATTTGCTGGTGAGCGCTTCTTCGATGCGGCGGTGGCGGGCGCGGATCACATCCGCCGGCGCCGCGCCGACAAACGCATAGAAGGTCTTGGTACGGATCGCGTCGACGACGCGTTCGCCGACGATCTTCGGATCGAGCCCTTGGGTCGCGAGGCGTTCGGCCAGCACCCGCTCGTCGGTGGGCTTCACCTGAGGGCCACCCAGGTGATCTGGCCGGTTGCGCGCGCCCCGCGCGATGTTGGTGGCGATCGGGCCCGGACACAGCACCGAGACGGCGACCGCGGTCCCGTCGAGCTCGTGCTCAAGCGCCTCGGTCAGCGACAGCACGCCGTATTTGCTCATCGAATAGGGCCCCTGGTCGGTGCCGCGCCGGTTCTGAAAGCCGGCGACCGAGGCGGTGTTGACGACGTGGCCTTCCTCGCCGTGCTTGAGGATGGCCGGGACGAAGTGGCGGATGCCGTGGATCACGCCCCACA
Source organism: Alphaproteobacteria bacterium (assembly GCA_019241915.1). Classification (GTDB taxonomy): domain Bacteria; phylum Pseudomonadota; class Alphaproteobacteria; order ATCC43930; family CGMCC-115725; genus DATARH01. The sequence goes on along the minus strand of JAFAWI010000312.1, from coordinate 2,393 downwards.
GGTTGACGCCGATCACGAACTGCCAGTCCGCGAGCGGCACGTCGGTGAGCTTGGTGCCGTGCATCGGCACGCCGGCGTTGTTGCAGGCGATGTGCAGCTTACCGAAGCGGCGCTCGGCCTCGGCCAGTGCGTCCGCCACCGACTGCTCGGTCGTTACGTCGATGCGTACCGGCATCACCTGCTTGTTGGTGCCGGAGAGGCCATGTGCTGCCGCTTCGACCGCGTCTTTCTGAATGTCGGCCATCACCACGTTGGCGCCAGCCTCGGCGAGCGCCGTGGCGATGGCGAGCCCAATGCCGGAAGCGGCGCCGGTGACGATCGCGGTCTTGCCCGAGATTTCCTGCATGACCGGCCCCGTCAGTGAAAATAGCGCCCGGAGTCGATGATCGCGGTTTGTCCGGTCATCGTGTCGGTGCGGCACATGGCGACCGCCATATCGGCACAGTCATCCTTGTCGGCCGGCTTCTTGAGCAGCGACGAGGCGGCCGAATTGCGGATCTGCTCGGCGCGCAGGTTGGCCGTGGCGCGGGTGCCTTCAAGCAGCCCCGGCGCGACGCAGTTGACGAGCACGTCAGGGGCCAACGCAACCGCCATGCATTTGGTCAGGTGGATGAGCCCGGCCTTTGACACCGCGTAGGCGATCGACGAGCCGGTCGGCCCGACACCGGCGACCGACGCGATGTTAACGATCCTTCCCCGGCCGCCGGCCTTGAGCAGCGGCGCCGCCGCCTTGATCAGGCGCATCGGGCCGGTGAGATTGACCGCGAGGATCTTGTCCCAGACCTCCATCGTCAGGCTGTCGAGGTCCGTGAACGGCACCGAATAGTTGTACGCCGCGTCGTTGACGAGAATATCGAGCCGACCGAAACGGGTGTTGACCTCGCCGAGCAACCGCTCCACCGCCGCGCTCTCGGTGATGTCGCATTGAAACGCACCGGCGCCGACCTGATGGTGCGAGGCGATGTCGCGCGCGACGCCTTCTGCTTCGTCGCGGCTTTGCGCATACATCACCGCGACATGCACGCCTTCGCGCGCCAGCGCGTGGCAGATGCGCTGCCCCAGCCCGCCATTGCCGCCGGTGACCAGCGCGACCGCGCCTCTCAGCTCCATCGGTGGCTCCTCAGGCGAAGGATTCGGTCATGGCCGAATAGACCAGCGTGCGCAAGTCGCGGCGCAAGGTGAGCCGGCTCGGGCTGCCCATCACCTGGGTCATGAACACGACCGCCAGCTCCTCCGTCGGGTCGATCCAAAACGCGGTCGCCGCGGCGCCCCCCCAGAAATAGGTGCCGAGCGTGCCGGGCTGCCGGGTCTTGGCGACGTCGACATTAACCCCGCAGCCGAGCGAGAAGCCGACCCCGGCATAGTCGGATTCGCTGAACATGCCCGGGAACGACATGTCGACGATCTCGCGGTTGGCCGGCAGAAAATTGAGGCTGAACAGCGCCACCGTCTTGGGGCTGAGGATTTGCACGCCGTCGAGCGTGCCGCCGTTGAGCATCATCCGGCAGAAGCGCAGGTAGTCGTGCGCCGTCGAGACCAGCCCGCCGCCGCCCGACTCCAGCAGGGGCGGCTTGGCGTAGACGGCGCTTTCGCGGCCGTCGTCCTGCAGCTTGAGCCCCGTGCCGGTATCGTCGGGCTGATAGCACGATGTGAACCGCTCGGTCTGGCCCGGCGTCACGTGGAACGCCGTGTCGTGCATGCCGAGCGGCTCGAACAGCCGCGTGCGCAGGAACTCGCCAAAGCTCATCCCGGACAGCTTCTCGACCAGATAGCCGAGCACGTCGATCGCCACCGAGTAAGTCCACGCAGTCCCCGGCGAGAAGTCGAGCGGGATCCGCGCCAGCTGATCGATCATCCCTTGCAGCCCGCCTTCGGTCTGCCGATCGACGACCTTGGCGCGGCGATAGGCGGCATCGACCGCGGTGCGCATCATGAACCCGTAGGTCAGGCCCGAGGTGTGGGTGGCGAGGTCGATCACCTTCATCGGCCGCCCGACCGGAGTCGTGATGAACGCGGGCGGGGCATCGGCCAGCAAAGTCGGGACGCCGCTGGCATAGACCGCCATGTCGTTCCACGCCGGAATATGCGTGTGGACAGCGTCGTCGAGGCCGATCGCCCCTTCCTCGACCAGCATCATCAGCGCGACAGCGGTAATCGGCTTCGACATCGAGTAGATGCGGAAGATGGCGTCCTCGCGCAGCGGCCGCCCGCGTTCGAGGTCCATATGTCCGCACAGGCTGGTGTGGGCGAGTTCGCCTTTTCGGTAGATGTAGGTCAGCAGACCCGGCAGCTGGCCGCTATCGACATAGCGGCGGCACATCACCTCGTCGAGACGCTTGAGCCGCGCCGACGACAAGCCTACCGCTTCCGCTTTCATCCGCATCCTCCCATGC
>JAFAWI010000630.1 GCA_019241915.1 Alphaproteobacteria bacterium | reverse complement strand
CCTCGCGACGCACCAGCGCGACCGCCAGCGGCAGCGGCTATTCCGCGAGCTCGCCGCGTCGTTCGAAAAAGACGCCGCGCGACGCGAAAAGCGCGACTGACGGCGTCGGCGCGGCGGAACCCGCCGCAATACCGTGGCCCGCGTGGTGGATGGCGCTGCGCTTATCGACCCTGCGAGTGGGTAGGGCGGGTTAGCGCAGCGTAACCCGCCGCCCCGCGACGAGGACCGGTCGGTGGATGGCGCTGCGCTTATCGACCCTGCGAGGTTAAGAGGGGGCCAGGCGGGCGAGGTCGTCGGCGGTGAACTCGTAGCGCGTGTTGCAGAATTCGCAGGTGACGGTGGTGACCGGCTCCTCGCGCATCTCGTCGAGATCGCCCGCCGGGAACGCGCGCAGGATGCCGGCGATCCGCTCGCGCGAGCAGCGGCAGCGCGCCTCGACCGCGTGCGTATGGTAGACGCGCACCCCCTCGTCGTGGAACAGCCGCCACAATAAGCGGCGCGGCGGCAGGTCGGGCGCCACCAGCTCGTGCGGGGTCGCCGAGCTCATCAGCACCATCGCGCGGCGCCAGACGTCCTCGACATCGTCGGCGATGCGCGCGCGCCCGCCCTCCGGCGGCACACGCTGCAGCATCAGCCCGCCGGCGCGCCATTCCCCCGCGTCCCCGGCGCGGGCGACCGCGAGTTTGAGCCCGGCCTGGATCTGCTCGGACTGGCGGAAATAATGCTGGGCGCACTCGGCCAGCGTCGCCCCGCTGATCTCGACAATGCCCTGGTAGCGCTCGGTGTCGTCGCCCTGATCGACGGTGAACGCGATGTAGCCGGTGCCGAGCAGGTCGGGCACCGGCGCGTTGCCGCCGCCGGGGCCGCTGCCCGGGACGATTTCGCCGAGCCGCTCGGCGTCGTATTGGGCATAGCCGCGTACCGCGCCGTCGGTCTTGACGTCGGCGACGAGCAGGCGAACCGGGCCATCCCCCTTGGTCTGCAAGGTGAAGACGCCGTCGTATTTGAGCGCACCGGCGAGCAGCACCGCGAGCGTGATCGCCTCGCCGAGCAGCGTCGCCACCGGCTCGGGGTAGTCGTGTTGCGCGAGGATGCGGTCGACGGTCGCGCCCAGCCGCACGAGGCGGCCGCGCAGCGCCAGCGGGTCGAGCTGAAACGGCTGAATGAGGTCGTCGGTTCTTAGGTCGCTTTCCACGGGTCAAGGGTCTCCGCTCAACGGCAACCGGCGGCCCAACAGACCGCGGCACCGATATGTAGTCAACTGCGGTTGCGCGTCACACCCCCGAGGTCGGCGGCCCGATGAGCGCGTCGATCAAGGGCTTCCGACATCGTCGGCCGCATCGCTTCGGTGCGCGCTAAGCCGCCGACGGGGACCAGCGGTAGGCGGTGGCGGTAGCGCCGCCCATCAGCATCGCACGCTCGCTGTCGCTCAGCCGGCCGGTCAGGCGGAACGGCTCGACCGCCTGCTCGTAATTGACCACGGCATAGGCGCGCGTCCAGTCGGTGCCCCACAGACAGCGCTCGAACCCCCAGGCGTCAAACACGCGGGCGAGCGGGTCCCAGATGTCGTCGAACGGGTACGGCTGCTTCGACAAGGTGCAGGCGCCGCTGACCTTGATCACCGCGTTCGGACGCTTGGCGAGTTCGAGCACCTTTGGCAGGTCGGCCCAAGGCTCGGGCGGCGCCGGCGGCTCGCGCGGCTGCAGGATCGCGAGGTGGTCGACGATGAAGCGCGTGTTGGGGTGGCGGTCGACCAGCGCCGTGCCGGCCTCGACATTGCCCCAGAACAGCACATTGACCGGAAAATCGTGGCGCACCGCCGAGCGGCAGATGCGGTCGAGGCCGGGATCGTCGGGCGCGCGGTTGGCCTCGCGGGTCAGCATGATGCGGATGCCGACCGTCCCGCGCGTCCGCTTCCACTCCGCGATCACGTCGTCGACGGCCGGGTCGTCGGGGTTGACCGGCTTGACGAGGGCGAAGCGGCCGGGATGGGCGCGCTGCACCTCGACCGCGTAGCTGGCGTCGTACTGGTACATCGAAAACGCCGAGATGAAGATCGCGCCGTCGACCCCGACCCTGTCCATCGCCGCGACCATCTCGTCGCCGGTGACGTGCGGCGGCCAGTTGGGCACGCTGTGCCACGGCCGCTGCGGGGTGTTGGCTTCGTAGACGTGGACCTGGGAATCGATCACGGTCATTGGCGTGCTCCTCTCAGCCGCGCTGAGTTTGGCGACGACCGCCGGTACCTGTCCAGAGCGCCGGGAGCCGCGGCGGCGGAGCGATGCGCCATCGATTTGCCGCGGTCGCCGGCTAAACAGGCCCGGCCGCTTTTTCTGCCGCCGCTTGAAAGGAGATCGCAATGTCCGGCATCACCCCGTGCCTGTGGTTCGACGGCAACGCCGAAGAGGCGGCCAGGTTCTATACTTCGCTGTTCCCCAACAGCCATGTTGATAAGGTCCATCGCGCACCGAGCGACTACCCGTCGGGCAAGGCCGGCGACGTGGTTCTGGTCGACTTCACACTTATGGATCGACCGTTCACCGCGTTGAATGGCGGGCCGCAATTCCAATTCAATGAAGCGATCTCGTTCCAGATACCGGTGGA
>JAFAWI010000374.1 GCA_019241915.1 Alphaproteobacteria bacterium | reverse complement strand
GACGCTGGAGACCGCGCAAGAGCTGCTGCAGGATCTGCTGCGCGCCAACGAGCGGCGAGTGACGATCGACGAGATTCAGAAAAAAGTCGCCGAGCACTTCAACGTCAAGATGGCGGAGATGACGTCGAGCCGGCGTGCCCGCGTCGTCGCGCGTCCGCGCCAGGTCGCGATGTATCTCGCCAAGCAGCTGACCCAGCGTTCGCTGCCCGAGATCGGCCGCAAGTTCGGCGGCCGCGACCACACGACGGTGATGCACGCGGTCAAGAAAATCGAGGAATTGACGCGCAGCGACCGGGCGCTCGCCGAAGATGTCGAGTTGCTGCACCGCATGCTCGGCCACTGACCCGGCGCGCCGGGGCCCAGCGAAACAGATAGGGCCGCCGCGCTTCCGTGCTATGATGCTTAACCGTCCGAAGCCTGTGCCGCGCTAAGCGTAAGCGGCCGCGCCGGTCGGTTGATCGACCTTGCAACTGTCGCGCTGAAAACATGAAGCTGACGATCGAACGCGCCGCCCTGCTCAAGGCGCTGAGCCACGTGCAGAGCGTGGTCGAGCGGCGGACCACGATCCCGATCCTGTCAAACGTGCTGCTGCAGGCGGCCTCCGGCAAGCTGGCAATGAGCGCAACCGACATGGATCTCGAAATCGTCGAATCGGTGGCGGCGCGAATCGAACGGGAGGGCCGCACGACCGCCCCTGCGCACACGCTCTACGACATCGTCCGCAAGCTGCGCGATGGCGCACAGGTCGAAATGGAGACGGTCGGCGAGCGCAACGAGATGGTGCTGCGCTCGGGCCGTTCGACGTTCACGCTCGCCTGCCTGCCGCCGGAGGATTACCCGGTCATGACCGGCGGCGAGCTGCCGCATCATTTCACGCTGACGGCGGCGGAGCTGCGCACGCTCATCGACCGCACGCGGTTTGCGATCTCGACCGAGGAAACGCGCTACTACCTCAACGGCATCTATCTGCACGCGACCAAGAACAACGAGGTGCCGGTACTGCGCTCGGTGGCGACCGACGGCCATCGGCTGGCGCGCATCGAAATGGTGCTGCCGGAGGCGCCGCGGGTATGCCGGGGGTCATCGTGCCGCGCAAAACTGTGCTCGAGCTGCGCAAGCTGGTCGAAGAGGGCGACGACGAGGTCCAGGTCGCGCTCAGCGACGCGAAAATCCGCTGCGCGATCGGAGACGCGGCGCTGACCTCCAAGCTGATCGACGGCACGTTCCCCGATTACGACCGGGTCATTCCAAGCGGCAACGACAAGATGCTGGAAGTGCCGTGCAAGGAATTTGCGGAGGCGGTCGACCGTGTCTCGACGATCTCGACCGAGCGCAGTCGGGCGGTAAAACTCGCGATCGACCGCGGCGCGCTCACGGTGTCCGCGACGAGTCCCGAAAACGGCACCGCAATCGAGGAGCTGGAGGTACGCTACCAAAGCGCCGCGATCGAGATCGGCTTCAACTCGCGCTATCTGCTCGACATCGCCGAGCAGATAGAGGGCGAAGCAGCGCTGTTCGCGATGGCCGATGCAGCATCGCCCACCGTCGTGCGCGACAGCGCCGATGCAAGCGCGCTTTACGTGCTGATGCCGATGCGGGTCTGACCAGCGAAATCATTCGCCAATTCAGGGTTTTAGGCTGGTTTTTAGGGGTCCCCCACCCCACATGAACGAGTATGCGGATGGGGGTCCATGCAGCCGCCGATAGCGGCGATCTTGCGGTTTTGCCGACGCGTGACGCACGGGTCGGCGTGACGCGGCTCGCCCTCACCGATTTCCGCAATTATGCGACGGCGCGGCTCGACCTCGAGCCGGGCCCGGTTGTGCTGACCGGACCCAACGGCGCCGGCAAGACCAACCTGCTGGAGGCGGTGTCGTTTCTGTCGCCGGGGCGGGGGCTGCGCAATGCGAGGCTCAGCGATGTCGAGCGAAATTGCCGCGATGGCGAGGGGACCGGCTGGGCGGTCGCCGCCACGCTGGATAGCGGCCACGGCACGGTGCGCCTTGGAACCGGGCGCGACCCCTCCAGCGGCGAACGCCGGCTCGTCCGCATCGATGGCGAGCCCGCACGCGGTCAGGCGGTGTTGAGCGAACTGGTTGGTATCGGCTGGCTGACACCGCAGATGGACCGGCTGTTCATCGAAGGGCCGGCCGGACGCCGCCGCTTTCTCGACCGGCTGGTGCTCGGGCTCGACCCGGGGCACGCGACGCGGGTCGCCGCTTACGAACATGCGATGCGCGAGCGCGCCCGGCTGTTGCGCGACGGACCGGCCGACCCGCACTGGCTCGACGCGCTGGACGAGACCATGGCGACGCAGGGTGTCGCAGTCGCCGCGGCGCGACGCGACGCGGTCGAGCGTCTCGACGACGCGTGTACGCTCGGCGAGAGCGCGTTTCCGCGCGCGCGGCTTCGGCTCGCCGGCACCATCGAGGACTGGCTCGACGATATGCCCGCGCTCGCCGTCGAGGAGAGGTTCAAGGCCGCGCTGCGCCAGGCGAGGCCGGCCGACGCCGCGGCCGGCGGCGCCGCCGTCGGGCCGCATCGCTCTGACCTCGCCGTCACCCATGCCGCGCGCAGCGCCCCGGCCGAGAGCCTCTCGACCGGCGAACAGAAGGCGCTGTTGATCTCGATCGTGCTGGCGCATGCACAGCTTCAGCGCCAGACACGCGGTGCGGCGCCGCTGCTGCTGCTCGATGAGGTGGCTGCGCACCTCGACGCGACCCGACGCGAGGCGCTGTTCGAAACGCTGCTGGGTCTGCGGAGTCAGGTCTGGCTGACAGGCACCGACACCGCGTTGTTTTCGCCGCTGCGCCACGCGGCACGCTTTGTGTCGGTGAGCGAGGGTACCCTTTCTGCAACCGTTTTCTGAGAGCGATGAGCAACAACGACCAGCCCAAATCGAACGGCTATGCCAATGGCCACGACGCCACCCGAAATGGCGCCGATGGCCAGGATCGTGCCTACGACGAATCCTCAATTACGGTGCTGCACGGCCTCGACCCGGTGCGCAAACGGCCGGGCATGTATATCGGCGACACCGATGACGGTTCGGGCCTGCACCATATGGTCTATGAGGTCGTCGACAACGCGATCGACGAAGCGCTCGAAGGCTATTGCGACACGGTATCGGTGACGCTGAACCCCGACGGCTCGTGCACGGTCAAGGACAACGGCCGAGGCATCCCGGTCGGCATCCACCACGAGGAAGGCGTTTCGGCGGCCGAGGTCATCATGACCCAGCTGCACGCCGGCGGAAAATTCGACCAGAACTCGTACAAGGTGTCGGGCGGGTTGCACGGGGTCGGCGTCTCGGTGGTCAACGCCTTATCGACGATCCTGGAGCTGCGCATCTTCCGCAACGGCTCGGAATGGTTCATGCGCTTCCGAGACGGCGCGCCCGAGGCGCCGCTCGCAGAGCTGGGTCCGGCGCCGCTGTGGCCCGAGGACTCAAAGCGCGCCGGCACGCAAAAAACCGGCACCGAGATCACCTTTTCGCCAAGCCCGCAGACCTTCACAACGATGGAGTTCGACTTCACGACCTTGGAACACCGGCTGCGCGAGCTCGCCTTTCTTAACGGCGGCGTCACGCTTGAGCTGACCGACCTGCGCGGGGTTGAGCCGAAGCGCGCCACCTTCCACTTCGAGGGTGGGCTCGAAGCCTTTGTCGACTACCTCGACCGCTCGAAGCAGGCGCTGCACAGCCCGTCGATCGCGATCCGCGGCGACAGAGAGGGCATCTTTGTCGAGATCGCGATGGAGTGGACCGATTCCTACCACGAGACGATGCTGTGCTTTACCAACAACATCCCCCAGCGCGACGGCGGCAGCCATCTCGCCGGGTTCCGTGCGGCCCTGACACGTACGGTCAACGCCTACGCCAACGACAGCGGCATCGCCAAAAAGGAGAAGGTCGCGCTGTCGGGTGAGGATATGCGCGAGGGGCTCACCTGCATCCTTTCGGTCAAGCTGCCCGACCCGAAATTCTCGTCGCAGACCAAGGACAAGCTGGTCTCGTCCGAGGTGCGCCCGGTGGTCGAGGGCATCGTCGCCGACAAGCTCACCCAGTGGTTCGAGGAGCACCCGGCCGAGGCGCGCAAGGTTGTCGCCAAGGTGGTCGAAGCGGCCGCCGCGCGCGAGGCGGCGCGCAAGGCGCGCGACCTAACCCGGCGCAAGAGCGCGCTCGATGTCGCCAACCTGCCCGGCAAGCTCGCCGACTGCCAGGAGCGCGATCCGTCAAAGAGCGAGCTGTTCATCGTCGAGGGCGACAGCGCCGGCGGCTCGGCCAAGCAGGGCCGCGACCGCCGCTTCCAGGCGATCCTGCCCCTCAAGGGTAAAATCCTCAATGTCGAGCGCGCACGTTTCGACAAGATGCTCGGCTCGGCCGAGATCGGCACCCTGATCCAGGCGCTCGGTACCGGCATCGGCAGCGAGGATTTCGACCCGGAAAAGGCCCGCTATCACCGCATCATCATCATGACCGACGCCGACGTCGACGGCAGCCATATCCGCACGCTGCTGCTGACGTTCTTCTTCCGGCAGATGCCGCAGCTGATCGACAAAGGCTTTCTCTACATCGCGCAGCCGCCGCTCTACCGGCTGCAGCGCGGCAGTCAGAAGCCCGTCTATCTCAAGGACGATCCGGCTCTAGAGAGCTACTGCGTCGAAAGCGTGCTGCGCGACGCGATCTTCACCCAGCACGACGGCGGCCAGCGCGGCGGCAACGATTTGCGCAACCTGCTGGAGCAGGCGCGCACCCACCGCCGGCTGCTGCTGCCGCTGATCGCCAAGATCGGCAACCCCGACCTCGTCGAGCAGGCGGCAATCGCCGCCGCCTTTTCGGGCGACCGGGCCGGCGCGGCGCGACGCACCGCCGAGCGGCTCAACCGCCTCGCCGAAGTGCAGGACGGTATCTGGGAAGCCGAGACCGTCAACGACGACATGCTGTTCAGCCGAACCCGGCAGGGCGTTGGCGAACGCCGGCTGATCGAAGCGGCGCTGCTCAACAGCAGCGAGGCGCGCCGGCTCGACGCCGACAGCGCGGCGCTGCACGAACTGTACGACCGGCCGGCCAGGCTCACCGCGCGCGACCGCGAATTCCAGATTACCGGGCCGAGCAGTCTGGTCGATGCGGTGATGGAGATCGGGCGCCGCGGGATGGACATTACCCGCTACAAGGGCCTCGGCGAGATGAACCCGGATCAGCTGTGGGAAACGACGCTCGACCCCGAGATTCGATCGCTGCTGCAGGTCAAGGTCAACCATGCCGACTCGGCCGAGGAGACCTTCTCGACCCTGATGGGCGACCTCGTCGAACCCCGCCGCGACTTCATCCAAGCAAACGCGCTCAGCGTCGCCAATTTGGATGTGTGAGTTCGAGACCGGTCGGCTTAGGGTCGCCGGTAGTGATAACGGCAGCCAATGATCTCGATCAATCGACCATCTTCGGTATCGACAACGCGATAAACCAGCCGGTGTTCGCGGGTGATCCGGCGCGACCACCACCCATTAAGTTCGCGCCAAAGAGGCTCCGGCTTACCGAGCCCTTCGAACGGACGCCGCGCGATATCCGCGATCAGGACGTTGACCTGCCCTAATATTCTGGGGTCGGCTTCCTGCCAATACAAATAGTCGTTCCACCCAGCCGGGCCCCAAAGCACCCTCACTCGATGAGATCATGCTCAGTGAGACGGCCAGCATCGGCATCCGCCACGCCGCGCAACAGGTGCTCTGCGTTTGCAGGGCACCGGAGGAGATAGCTGGTTTCGTCGAGCTCCTCATACTCCGACAAAGAAAGCAGCACGACGTGCTCCCCATTCTGTCGCATTACCAGCAACGGCGCATGATTGGCACAAACGCGATCCATGTGCGTCTTCAAGTGCTGCCGCAGCTTGGAATAGGAAATCGTGTCCATCGTGCGTTGCTTTCTCATTGTACCGGTTGGTGTACGCAAGCATCGCGAAAAGGTCAAGCGGAGGTCGGGAACCGGCCGATGGCTGGGTGGTCAATGCACTTCGGCCTGCTGGCCTGAATAAGTTACGCGCCAGATTGAGCCGTTGCCGTCTTCGCTGAAGAGAAGCGCGCCGTCCTTGGCGACGGCGACGCCGACCGGGCGGCCCCAGACGCTGCCGTCGGCGGTCACAAAGCCGGTCACAAAATCCTCGTACTCGCCGGTCGGGACGCCGTCGTAGAGGATGGCGCGGACGATCTTGTAGCCGGTGCGGTTGTGTCGGTTCCATGAGCCATGCAGCGCGGCGAAGGCGCTGCCGCGATACTCCGCCGGGAACGTCGACCCGTCATAGAAGGCCATTTCCAGCGGCGCCGAATGCGGCTGGATCAGCACATCCGGCACTGCGATCCTGCCGGCGAGATCGGGCCGCTCGCCGTTGTGGTGCGGGTCTTCGTGGTCGCCGATGTAATACCAGGGCCAACCGTAAAAACCGCCCTCCTTGACGCGCGTTAGGTAGTCGGGCGGCAGGTTGTCGCCGAGCCCGTCGCGCTCGTTGGTCGAGCACCACAGATCGCCAGTCTTCGGCTCGACCGCGAGCCCTACGCAATTGCGGATGCCGGTCGCGTAGACGCGCCTGCCCTGCCCTTGCGGATCGAATTCGAGCACGTCGGCGCGGTCGGTCTCGTACCCCCAGGCGGCACCAAGCGCGTGCGATGCCGTCCATCCGTCCGGCAGCTCGCGCGGCATCCCTTCGGCGTCATTGGAGCCCGACCCGACCGACACGAACATGCGCTTGCCGTCCCGCGAGAAGGCGATGTCGCGGGTCCAATGCCCGGCGCCGCTCTGGGACACCTTGGGCACCACCGTCTCGGGCGGTCCCCCAGCCTTGAGGTCGCCATCCCGGTAGGGGAAGCGCACGACCGACATCGTCGTCGCGACATAGACGTATTGCGGCGCGGGGCCGGGCGGCCAGAAGGCGACGCCGAACGGCTCGCCAAGCCCGGCGGCGAAGACGCTCTGCTCCGGATTACGGCCGCCCTGCGCCGGGTGCAACACCCGCACCTGACCGGCGCGGCTTTCGGCAACGAAGATATCGCCGTTCGGCGCGACACGGATCGCCCGCGGCCCCGCGAGACGCTCGGCAATCAGGGAAACCGAAAACCCCGCCGGCACCGCGAGCTGCGCGCCGGTCGGCCGCGGGACGACACGCGCGGTCTCGCGCGCTATTGGCGTGGCATAAGGCGGCGGCAGATCGGCGGCGCCGATCTTGCGCCGCACACCGGGCGCGTCGCTGCGCCAATCGCCGTACGCCGCCTGGCCGGTGAAGGATTTGGGCGGCTCTGCCGCGAGAACGCCAGCAGCGACGCCGATCACGGTCAGGGCTACGGCAAGACACGCGCTGCGACGCGCCATTTCGCGACCTCTCGAAGACGATGACGCCCCGCCAGTGGGAGGCGTCATCGCAGTCTCGGATGA
>JAFAWI010000296.1 GCA_019241915.1 Alphaproteobacteria bacterium | reverse complement strand
GAAGCCAATGCGGTTGAGCAGATGCAGGACTTGCCTGTCCGAGGGAGCATCGGCGCGCACCGCAGCGGGCGCCGCGAGCGCCAGCCCCAGCAAGACAACGAGCAGCTTAAAGCGTCGAGTCGGCATAACCACCTGCCATAGGCCGCGGCGGTTAACATTCTATAGCGATACGCCGGGCGACATCCCCGGGTTCGGCCCGCACCCCTGCCGCCGCGGCAGGGATCAGGCGGACGGCAACCCGATCAGGCGCCGGGCAAGCAGCAAATGCGGCTTGTCAATCATCTTGCCGTCGAGCGCGAGCGTGCCGGCGTCCGGGTTGGCGGCAAAGGCGGCGACGACGCGCTCGGCCCAGTCGCGCTCGGCGGCGCTGGTCGAGAACGCGTCGTTGATCGCCGCCAATTGCGCAGGATGGATCGCCATCTTGCCGGCGAAGCCCGAACGGCGCGCCGCGGCGCACTCCGCCTTCAGCCCCGCCTCGTCGCGGAAGTCGGTGTAGATCGTGTCGATCGCCGCGACCCCGGCCGCCGCAGCGGCCAGCAGGCACAGCGACCGCGCGAGCGTGTAGGGGCCGTCGTAGAGCCCTTCCGCGGTGCGGTTGCCGCCGCCGATGCAGGCCGACAGATCCTCGGCGCCCCAAGTTATCGATTCCAGCCGCGGCGAGCTGCCGGCGTAGTTGCCGAGCTGGAACACCGCCTGCGGCGTCTCGGTGGCGATCGCGACGATCCGCGCCGCGCCGACCGGGTGGCCCGCCGCCGCCTCGAACGCCGACAAATGGTGGTCGAGCGTCGTCACGTCGTCGGGCACGCATTTCGGCAGCAGGATGCCGTCCGGCTTTCCCGCAACCGTGGCGGCGAGGTCGTCGAGCGCAAGACCGCTCGCCAGCGGGTTGACGCGGACGTAGCGCGCAATGCGGCTGCTGTCGTGCGCGTCGAGGAAGCCGCGCGCCAGCTTGCGCGCGGTGGGCCGGTTGGCGGCGGCGACCGAGTCCTCGAGGTCGAGGATCAGCGCGTCGGCGCCCGAATCGAGGCCGCGCGCCAGCTTGCGCTCGCTGTCAGCCGGGACAAACAAGAAAGGGCGAACCATGTCTGCTCCTGATCAGAAGACGCAACGCGGCTGCCGGCGCCGCTGCCTCCTCACCCTCTCGTTTGCGGCAGGCGAGGAAAAGGCGAGAACGTATTCTGTTCCATGCAATCCCCGCATGCCTAAGCTGCGGTAGGTCAGGGGATGGTTTTCTGTTACAGGCTGTTCACACAATGCGAACGATGAGTCGCAATTGCCGTGGATAAACGTAAGCGCCCTGAGATGAACCCTTTGCTCGCCATTCGGCATTATCCGACCGCCGCGGCCCATGCCGCGTTCGCCACCGACCGGCGGATTCGCGCCTTCCTCAACGGCGACAGCCACGGCGAGGACGTGCTCTGCGCGCTGTACGGCAAGGTCGCCGACGAACCGGTGCCGGAACGCCTGCGGGCGCTGCTGCGCAACTAAACCGGGCGCCGGCCGCTGCCGGACGCACGTAGAATACAAAAATTTTTGTTTTGGCGTCATTTCGGGTAGGTTTTCCCGACGATGCGCTCCGGTATCACCGGGCGCACCGAGGGAGGACGGTCTATGGCGTATGTTGCGGCGAGCGGATCCGCTCCGGCGGTGCGGCTTAACCTGCCGTTTATTATCGGCGCTTCGTCGGTCGGGACGCTGATCGAGTGGTATGACTTCTACCTTTACGGCGTCTTGGCGGCGTTTTTCAGCAAGCACTTCTTTTCGCCGCAGCTCGATCCCAACATTGCCTTTATCCTCAGCCTCGCCGTGTTCTGGACCGGGTTCTTGGTGCGGCCGTTCGGCGCGATCGTCTTCGGGCACCTGGGCGACCTGATCGGCCGCAAATTCACCTTCATGCTGACCCTGCTGCTGATGGGCGCCTCGACCTTTGTCGTCGGATTGCTCCCCGGCTATGGGACGCTCGGTGCGCTGGCGCCGGTGCTGCTGGTGCTGATGCGGGTGATCCAGGGCCTGGCGCTCGGCGGTGAATATGGCGGCGCCGCAACCTACATCGCCGAACACGCGCCGGACGGCAAGCGCGGCCTCTACACCTCGTGGATCCAGACCACCGCGACCATGGGCATCGTGCTGGCGCTGCTCGTCATTCTCGTCTGCCGGCTCGGTTTTGGCGACCAGGCATTCGGCGACTGGGCCTGGCGGGTGCCGTTCTGGATATCGGCCGTGCTCGTCCTGCTGTCGATCTACATCCGGCTCAAGCTCGAGGAATCGCCGCTCTTTGCGCGGCTGCGCGAGCAGGGCAAGGCGTCGGCCAATCCGGCGAAAGAAAGCTTCACCAGCGGCAAGAACTGGGGGCTTATCTTTTTGGCGCTGTTCGGCGCCACCGCGCCCGAGGGGGTGGTGTGGTACACGGGCCAGTTCTATGCGCTGTTCTACATGACGACCGTGCTGAAGGTTCCCTATGTCACCGTCTACATCCTGATGATGATCGTGCTGACCGCCGGGGCCCCGTTCTTCATCGTGTTCGGGGCGCTGTCGGACAAGATCGGCCGGCGCAACATCATGACCGCCGGCTTTGCGCTGGCGGTGATCAGCTATTGGCCGGTCTTCACCTGGATGGGCACGTTCAAGGACAACCCGTTTGTGCTCGGCATCCTGGTGTTTTACATGGTCATCCTGGTGACGATGGTCTACGGCCCGATCGCCGCGTTCCTCGTCGAGCTGTTCCCGGCCCGTATCCGCTACACCTCGATGTCGCTGCCCTACCATGTCGGCAACGGTGTCTTCGGCGGGCTGGTGCCGCTCGCCGGCGCTTCGATCGCGGCCGCGACCGGCACCGCGCTCGGCGGCCTCGTCTATCCGATCGCGATCGCCGCGCTCGGTGTGGTGGTCAGCCTCGCCGGCCTCAAATCGCGCACCGACGAAGTCAAAATCTGGGAAGAGGTCGGCGGTCCACCGCCGCTGGTTCCCGACCAGCCGTAGCGGCACGGGCGAAAGCCGGGGCCGCGGCGCCGCCGGCCCCGGCTTTTTATGCAAGCCAGTCCACCGCCCGCGACCCGCCGATGTGGCGCCGGCGGCGTCGCGGCATCGCCAACGCGGCGCGGCGGCCGTCGCTAGGGCATGTAACCGAGAAGGAAGGGGGCGATGTCCTCGTCGATCAGGATGCGGACAAAATAGAGGATGAGGATCAGCACGACCGGCGAAATATCGATCCCGCCAAAATTGGGCAGCATCGCGCGGATCGGGCGCAACGCCGGCTCGGTGACGCGATAGAGGAAATCGCCGATTACCGAGACACTGCGGTTGTAGCGGTTGATCACCCCGAAGGCGAGCAGCCAGCTCAGCACCGCCTGCGCGATCAGAAGCCAGATGTAAATCGTGATGATCGTGTTGATCAGCCACAGAATGGCGCGCATCGAGCGATATCCGAGCAACGGTTGTGCGGACGGTAGCCGCGCGCCGGCCGATCCGCAAGCATGGGAGGCCGCCGCGCCGGGACCAGTTTCGCCAAGGTTTCTGCCAGCAAAGCAAACGCTTGCGCGGCAAAGGGGGCGCGCTTGACAGCCTCGGACCCCTTCCTCATAGTCGCGGCCCGCTCGGCGGCCAGCCGGGCGACGAATACGGGCGAATCGGGGCTGTAGCTCAGCTGGGAGAGCGCGGCGTTCGCAATGCCGAGGTCAGGGGTTCGATCCCCCTCAGCTCCACCACGCGCCGCAGGAGAACCCGCGGCGACGAGGCGAAGTCCCGCCTTTAAGCCGCGAGGCGCTGCGGCGCCCTCTTCAGATAATCAAGGACGCGTCCCGGATCGGTTTCGCCATAGGGATCGTCGTCGCTGCCGGCGTCGTTGATGCCCGGCTCTTCGAACCATTTCTCGACGACCCCGTCGTCGACCACCATCGCGTAACGCCAGCTGCGGTAGCCGAAGCCGAGATGGTCCTTGTTGACCAGCATGCCGATGCGCCGGGTGAAATGGCCCGAGCCGTCGGGGATCAGCTTGACGTTCTTGAGGCCGAGACTCTTCGCCCAGTTGTGCATCACAAACGCGTCGTTGACGCTGATGCAGTAGACCTCGTCGATGCCAAGCGCGCGCATCTCGGCATAGGCAAGATCGAACGCCGGGCATTGCTTGTTGGAGCAGGTCGGGGTGAACGCGCCGGGCAGCGAGAACACGACGACGCGCCTGCCCTTGAACAGCTCGTCGGTCGAAACATCTTGCCAGCGATAGGGGTTCGGACCCGGCACGCTCTCGTCGCGCACGCGGGTCTTGAACACAGAGTCGGGAACGGGACGGCCTTGCATCGCGATCTCCTAAATTAGAATTATTCTAAATTAAGCGATCGCGGCGGCTGGTTCAAGATCGGCCATCTCCGGTGCTAGGCTCTGCGCATTCGGGCTGAGGAGGCTGGCGATGACCCACACGATCCTGCGCGGCGGCCGCGTCCTCGACATCGCCAACGGCACCGCGGATGTCGCCGACGTCGTAATCGAGGACGACACGATCCGCGCGGTCGCGACCCCCGGCGCCGCTGCGCCGGAAGGGGCGAGCGAGGTCGATGCCTCGCGCCGTTTGATCCATCCGGGCCTCGTCAACGCGCACACCCACTCGCACGGCAATCTCGGCAAGGGGATGGGCGACCGCTGGACGCTCGAGCTGCTGTTGACTGCGGCGCCGATGTTGAGCGGCCATCGCGGCTACGACGACATGCGGCTATCGGCGCAACTCGGCGCGGTCGAGATGATGCTCAAGGGGTGCACCGCGTGCTACGACCTGTTCTTCGAATGGCCGATGCCGAGCCGCGACGGAATGGCCGCGGTCGCCTCTGCCTATGCCGACCTGGGCATGCGCGCGGTGATCGCGCCGATGGTTGCCGACCGCAGCTTCTACGAAGCGATCCCCGGTCTCGCCGACGCCGTCCCGGCGGCGCTGCGCGAGGCGGTGGCGGGCTTGCGTCTCGCGCCCGGCGAGGCAACGCTGGCGGCGATCCGCGACGGCTTTGCGGCCTGGCCCGGCGACCGCGATCTGGTGCGGCCCGCGGTGGCGCCGACGATCCCGCATCACTGCTCCGATGCGTTCATCCTCGGCTGCGCCGGGTTGGCGCGCGACTTTGCTGTCGGCCTGCACAGCCACGTCGCCGAGTCGAAGATCCAGGCCGTCGCCAGCCTGCGTCTCTACGGCAAGACGCAGACCGCACATCTCGACGCGCTCGGCGTGCTAGGGCCGCATTTCACCGTCGCGCATGGCGTCTGGCTCGACGACGACGACATGGGCCGGCTCGGCGACCACGGCGCCTCGGTCGCGCACAACCCCGGCAGCAATATGCGGATCGGCAGCGGCCTTGCCGATGCGCGCGCAATGCTCGAGCGCCGGGTCAATCTCGGCATCGGCACCGACGGCGCGACCTGTGCCGACAACCAGAACATGTACGAGGCGATGCGGCTGGCCTCGTTCGCCTCCAAGGTGCAGGGGCCGGACTGGCGCCGTTGGCTGACGACGCGGGAGGCGGCGCTGGCGGCGACCGAGGGCAGCGCCCGCGCGCTCGGCCTCGGCGACCGGATCGGCCGCATCGCCCCCGGCTGGAAGGCCGATTTGGTGCTGCTCGACCTCGACCACCCGAACTGGCTGCCGCTCAACGACCCGGTCAACCAGCTGGTGCATGGCGAGGACGGCACTGCGGTCGACGGCGTGATGATCGCCGGCCGCTGGGTCGTACGCGACCGCCGGCCCGTCGGCATCGACCTCGCGCAGTTGCGCGGGCGGGCCGAGGCGGCGCGCGAGCGGCTGTTCGCCGCCAATGCGGACAATCGGCGGCTCTACGCGGCGCTGGAGCCGGTGGTCGGCAGCCATTGCCCGGGGCTCGCGCGCCTGCCGTACCATGTCCACCGCTATGGCGCCCGCGCCGAATGAAGGGCGGCCGAGCGCTAGCCGCGGCGGAACAGCTGGCGCCACCAGCGCCAGGTCAGGGCCAAGACCAGCAACCCCTCGACACCACTGAGCGCGGTCGCCGCCGGGGCGCCGACCAATTCGGCGACGGCGCCGAGAAGCAGAAACCCGACCAGCCCGGAGCCGATGCACAGCGACAGCACACCGTAAAGCCGGCTTCGCATCTCGGCCGGCGCAGCAAGATAGATCAAGGTCGCCTGCATCACGCTGAACCCCGAATTGGCAAGTCCGGTCAACACCAGCGCGCCGCCGGCGAACAGCGGGTGCGGCGCCAGCGCGAAGCCCATCAGCAGCACCAAGTAGCTCAGCACTGCGGTGATATAGAGCCGGGTGAAATGCGCCTGCCGCACCCAGAGCGCAATCGCGATCGCCCCGACAAACGACCCGATCCCGTCCATGCTGGCGAGGACGCCGATCCCGCCCGCTTCGAGGTGCAGGTTGTCCTGGCCGATAACCGGGATCATGCTGGTGAACGGCCAGCCGAACACATTGTAGATGACGGTGACGGTCAGCAGCGCGACGAGGCGCGGGTCGCGCCGCGCCAGCAGCAGCCCCTCGATGATATGCGCCAGCACGGCGCCCGACGCGCCGGTCGCCAGCGCGTTGCGGTGGCGCAACCGCAGCGCCGCGGCCAACGCCAGCGCATAGCAGGCGACGCTGATCGTGAACGCGCCGGCGATGCCGAACGTCGCCAGCACAAATCCCCCGATCGTCGGCCCCAGCATGCGGCTGGCGTTGTTGGCGCCGACATCGGTCGCCATCGCGGCGCCCATCCGCTCGGGCCCGACGACCTCGCCGATCATCACCCGCCGCACCGGATTGTCGGCGGCCCAGGCGACGCCGTTGCAGAAACTGGCCAGCGCCAGGTGCCAGACCTCGAGCGCGCCGCGATACGCGAGCATTGCCATCAGTGACGCGATCACAAGCAGGCAGAGGCAGGCGGCCACCTGCACGGGTCGCCGCTCGCGGCTTTCGACCAACGCGCCGATCAGCGGCCCGAACATCACCATCGGCGCCATGCGCAGCAGCGTCATCATCGCGACTTCGAACGCCGAACCGGTGTGCTGGTAGACGAACACGCCGACCACCAGCATCTCCAGCCAGCGCACCGCAAAGACGACGAGACCGATCAGCCACAGCCGGCGGAAATCCGGCAGCGCCAACAGCCAACGCTTGTTCTCGGCAGCGGCGGCGGCGCACAGGCCGGCGCCGGATTCCGGCGCGACGCCGGCCTCGGGCGATGAAGGCATAAGCTTTGTTACAGGCGTTCCCGCGGCCGGTTGTTGGCGTGGCCGTCGGTTTGTAGTCTACACCCTCGCGATCCGCGGTGATCGTTGTTTAGGCAGGAAGCGGCAAATGGACCTTGGGCTCAAGGGCAAAAAGGCGCTGGTGAGCGGCGGCACCCGCGGCATCGGCCGTGCCATCGTCGAGCAGCTGGCCGAGGAGGGGTGCGACGTCGCCCTCTGCGCGCGCAGCGCCGGTCCGGTGGCCGAAACCGCCGCAGCGCTCGAAAAGAAGGGTGTCAGGGCACACGGCAGCGCCGTCGACGTCGCCGACCTCGCGGCCTTGAAATCATGGGTCGCGGACGCCGCGGCGGCGCTCGGCGGGATCGACGTCTTCGTCGCCAATGTCAGCGCGCTGGCGCAGGGGATGGACGAGGAATCGTGGCGCCGCGGCTTCGAAATCGATGTGATGGCGACGGTGTTCGGCTGCGAAGCGGCGCTGCCCCACCTGGAAAAGTCGTCGTGCGGGTCGATCGTCGCGGTCGGCAGCACGGCCATGGCTGAAGTGTACGGCCCGACGCGCTCCTATGCCGCGGTCAAGGCAGCGCTGATCCCGTACATCAAAGGGCTGGCGCGCAACCTTGCGGCGAAGAACATCCGCGCCAACCTGGTGTCGCCGGGCAATGTCTATTTCAAGGGCGGCGTCTGGAACATCGTCGAGGAGCGCAACCCCGAGATGTTCAAGGCGATGCTTTCGCGCAATCCGACCGGCCGCATGGGAACGCCCCGGGAAGTGGCCAACGCGGTCGTCTTCCTCGCCAGCCCGCGCGCCAGCTTTATCACCGGGACCAACCTGATCGTCGACGGCGCGCTGACGCAGCGCGTGCAGTTTTGACGCGCGGCTGACCTCGCCTTCGGCGCGAGCGGCCCGCCCGAGAGGTTACGCCGGCGCCGATCCTGCTCTAGGATCGGCGAAGACGACAAGGAGGGAAGCATGCCGGCGGTGGTGCACAACGCGGCCAAAGAACGGCTTGCGGCAGGCGAGATGGCGGTCGGCATCATCCTGCGCCAGGCGCGCACGGTCGACATCGCGCCGGCGATGAAGGCCTGCGGCTACGACTGGCTGTTTCTCGATCTCGAGCACAATTCGATGGATCTCGACACTGCGGTGCAGATTTCGGTCGCCGCGCACGGCGCCGGGATCGCGCCGGTGGCGCGGGTGCCGGCGCGCCAGTTGTGGCTGGCGACGCGGGTGCTCGACGGCGGCGCGCTCGGCATCGTCATGCCGCATGTCGATACGCCCGAGGAAGCGCGCGAGATCGCCGCCGCGCTGCGCTACCCGCCGCTCGGCCACCGCTCCGTTGCCGGCGGCTTGCCGCATCTGCGCTACGAGAAGCACCCGCCGGCCGAGAGCTGCGCCGCCATCAACGACGCGACGTTTATCGTCGTCATGCTGGAGACGCCGCTGGCGATCCACAACGCCGAGGCGATCGCCGCGGTGCCGGGGATCGATTCGCTGCTGATCGGCACCAACGACCTGGCGATGGAGCTTGGCATCCCCGGCGGGTTTGGCGACGAGCGCATCGTCGCGGCCTACCAGGCGGTAGTTGACGCCTGCCGCAGGCACGGCAAGCATGCCGGGGTCGGCGGCATCGCCGACCCGGCGCTGCTCAAGCGCTATATCGAGATGGGCGTGCGGGTGGTGCTGCCGGGCAGCGATCTCGGCTTTCTGCAGCAGGCGGCCGCCGCCACCGCCGCGACGATGCGCGGTTTTCTCTAGCACCTTCGGCGCGCGGGCACCCGGAATCAGTCGCCACTCTTTTCGATCTTTTCGAGCTGCGGCCAGATTTCCTTGAACAGGTCGCCGCGCAGCTTCTGCTGCGCAGCGTCGCCGGTGAAGTTGTTCGGGTGCAGCGCCTTGCTGATGACGATCTTGGCTCGGCGGAAGCGGTCGCCGGTCGCGGCGGGGCGGTTCTCGGCGTCTTCATAAGCGCGCAGCCGTCGAGTGAGTTCGGGGATCTCGTCCTCGCGCAGCCTGGCGACGTCCTCGCGGATCGCGTCGAGGCCCTGCAGCCGCGCGACCTCGTCCTCCAGCAGGCTCATCCGAACATCGCGATTCGCGCAGTGCTGCGCGCTCGGGCAGGTCGGGCGAACGGGCATCTC
>JAFAWI010000151.1 GCA_019241915.1 Alphaproteobacteria bacterium | reverse complement strand
AGACCCGGTTTTCCATTGTCGCGGCCGCCGGCGGCGAGCGCCGCCTCGTAGAACGCGTGCACAGTAGCGCGGTCTGGTGCGGCAAAGGCGGTGTGAGAGCCCGTCCGGGCCTCGTCGCGCCGACCGATCCAGAAGAACGCCTTGGGGCGCACGCCATAGCCCGAATAACTGTCGCCGTCGGCATAGAGCCGCTCAATTCCAAGCGGCTTCAGCGCTTGGTCGTAGAACGCACGCGAGCGGGCGAGATCAGTGACGCCGATCGTTATGTGGTCGATCATTTACGGACCGTACGGATGCCGCTGGCCAGCGCCGCGATGTCGGCGAGGACGGCGTCGACGAGGCCGGGTTTGGGCTTGCCCGCCGAGTCGAGGTTTTGCGCCAGCCGGTCGACAAGCGCGGTGCCGACAACAGCGGCGTCGGCCGCCTTGGCAACCTCGGCCGCCTGTTCGGGCGTCTTGATGCCGAAGCCGACGGCGATCGGCAGATCGGTGAAGCGGCGCAGCTGGCTCACCGCGCGATGAACGTTATCGGCATCGGCCGAGCGGGTGCCGGTGATCCCGGCGATCGCGACGTAATACACAAAGCCGCTGGCGCGCTTGACGATGGTCGGCAGGCGGTGCTCGTCGCTGGTCGGGGTCGCGAGGCGGACGAGGTCGAGCCCGGCGCGTTCGGCGGGGTCGGCCAGCTCTCGCTCCTCCTCGGGCGGCAGGTCGACGATGATCAGGCCGTCGATGCCGGCAGCAGCGGCGTCCTCGGCGAAAGCCTCGGCGCCATAGCGGTAGATCGGGTTGTAGTAGCCCATCAGCACATACGGCGTGTCGGCGTCGCGGGCACGCAGATGGCGGACCAGCGCCAGCGTCTTGCGCAAGGTCATGCCGTTTTGCAGCGCGCGCAGCCCACCCGCCTGGATTACCGGGCCGTCGGCCATCGGGTCGGAGAACGGCATGCCGATCTCGATCAGATCGGCGCCGGCCGCGGCCACTCCCTCGAACAGCTTTGTCGAGGTGTCGAGGTCAGGGTCGCCGGCGACGAGATAGGCGATGAGCCCGGCGCGGCTCTCGGCCTTCAGCGCAGCAAAGCGTTTTTCGATGCGGCTCATGGCGAGCGCCAGCCAATAACCCCTCTCCCGCATGCCGGAGAGGGAGGGACCCGTCGCGCAGCGATGGGAGGGTGAGGGTCGAAACCCCGCGCCTGCCCCGATCGTCCCCCCTCACCCTGCCCTTTCCCCGCGGCCAGCGGCGGGAGAGGAGGATTGGAAAGGGCTGACGATTGGACCGCGCTCACAGCTTGACGCCGAGGTGGTCGGCGACGGCGAAGATGTCCTTGTCGCCGCGGCCGCACATGTTCATCACCAGCAGGTGGTCGCGGGGCAAAGCCGGCGCGATCTTGGCGACATGCGCCAGCGCGTGCGCCGGTTCGAGCGCCGGGATAATGCCTTCGAGCTTGCTGCACAATTGAAACGCGTCGAGCGCCTCGCGGTCGGTGATCGAGACGTATTCGACGCGCCCGAGATCGTTGAGCCAGGAATGCTCTGGCCCGATGCCCGGATAGTCGAGCCCGGCCGAGATCGAGTGCGCGTCGATGATCTGGCCGTCGTCGTCCTGCAGCAGGTAGGTGCGGTTGCCGTGCAGCACGCCCGGCAGCCCGCCGTTGAGCGAGGCGGCATGCTTGCCGGTCGCGATGCCGCTGCCGCCGGCCTCGACCCCGATCATCCGCACCGACGGGTCATCGAGAAACGGATGGAACAACCCCATCGCGTTCGACCCGCCGCCGATGCAGGCGACCAGCGTGTCGGGCAACCGTCCCTCGGCTTCGTGCAGCTGGCTGCGGGTCTCGTCGCCGATCACGCATTGAAAGTCGCGCACCATCGCCGGGTAGGGGTGCGGCCCCGCGACCGTTCCGATCACGTAGAAGGTGTCGTCGACATGCGCGACCCAGTCTCTGAGCGCGTCGTTGAGCGCGTCCTTGAGGGTTGCGGTGCCCGAATGCACCGGCACCACCTCGGCGCCGAGCAGCTTCATCCGGAAGACGTTGGGCTGCTGACGGGCGATGTCGGTGGCGCCCATGTAGACGACACAGGGAAGGTCGAAAAGGGCGCAGGCGGTCGCGGTGGCGACGCCATGCTGGCCGGCGCCGGTCTCGGCGATGATGCGGCGCTTGCCCATGCGGCGGGCGAGCAGCACCTGGCCCAGCACATTGTTGATCTTGTGCGCGCCGGTATGGTTGAGCTCCTCGCGCTTCAGGTAGATCTTGGCGCCGCCAAAGTGGCGGGTAAGCCGCTCGGCGAGAAACAGCGGGCTCGGCCGGCCGACATAATATTTCAGGTAATAGTCGAGCTCGGCCTTAAAGGCAGGATCGGCGTTGGCGGCGTTGTAGGCCTCTTCGACCGCGAGCACGAGCGGCATCAGCGTCTCGGCGACGTAGCGGCCGCCGTAGAGGCCGAAATGGCCGTCCGGGTCAGGGCCGGCGCGGTAGGTGTTGGGGGTCTGCATCAGCCGATCTTAATGCACCACGGGGCCACAGGGGAAAAGACAACGCCGCAGCGCAAAGGACGCGAAGGCGTATCGAGCGCGCGCCGCGCGCGCCAAAAAATTTACAATGGGGCATGAGACCCTGTGGTTTGCCCCGCTTAACCATCTCACCGTCTCACGTCTCATTGTGGATTATCGGCGCTTCGCGCGGCTGGCGCGGCTTCGCGCTCTTCACAAGCCCCTTTGCGTCCTTTGCGTAGATGTTGTCGTTCAAAGCGCGGCTGCGGCGGTGATGAAGGCACGGATTTTTTGCGGATCCTTCTGCCCGGGCGCGGTCTCGACGCCGGAGGAGACATCGACCGCGGTGGCGCGGGAGATGCGCACGGCCTCGGGCAGCAGGTCGGCGGTGAGGCCGCCCGACAGCAGCCACGGCACACGCCAGTCGCGGCCGGCGATCAGCCGCCAATCGAAGGCAAGGCCGTTGCCTCCGGGCCGGGTCGCCCCAGGCGGCGGCTTGGCGTCAAACAGCAGCAGATCGGCGGCATCCTCATAACGGGCGGCAACCGCAAGATCGTCGGGGCCGGCGACCGCGACCGCCTTCATCACCTTGCGGCCGAACCGCTGCCGCGCTTCGGCCACCCGCTCGGGCGTTTCGGCGCCGTGCAATTGCAGGATGTCGATCGCCGGCGCGGCGTCGAGCACAGCGGCGATCGTCGCGTCATCGGGATCGACAAACAGCCCGACCCGCGGCACGCCGCCGGGCACCATGGCGCATAAGGCGCCGCAGCGGGCGGGGCTGACCGCGCGCGGGCTT
The DNA here is from genome assembly GCA_019241915.1 of Alphaproteobacteria bacterium. Lineage (GTDB taxonomy): Bacteria > Pseudomonadota > Alphaproteobacteria > ATCC43930 > CGMCC-115725 > DATARH01. The sequence continues at coordinate 4,420 of JAFAWI010000151.1, read as the reverse complement.
GGCGGGTAGAAAACGAAGCCGACATAGGCGGCGCCGCCTTCCACCGCGGCCGCGACCGCCGCCTCGCTCGACAGTCCGCAGATTTTGGCGGCGACGCTCATCGCGGGGCGGCCGCAAGCGACGGCGGCGCGGCGGCCACCGGCCGCGCCCGCTCCGTCTCGAGTTCGCGTTCCAGCACGGCGATGCGCTCACGCGACCGGCGGGCTTCGCGCCGCCAGTGCCAGCCGCCGGCCCAGCCGACGAATTGGCCCACCGCAAATCCGATCAGCAGGGTTCCCAGCACCAGCAGGTAGAGCGGCAGCTCCGCCGCCTTTGACAATGGCCACAACTCCACCGCAACCGTGGCGCGGTTCGACACCGCGAAGAGGACCGACAGAAGCGCGGCGAGCCCGAAGAGAATCCACCACAGGAACCTCATTCTCGCGCCTCGCGTGGCCGATATCCGCGCATCCTATAAAAGATAGTGCGCCAGCGCGCCCGCACGAGGGACGCGCTCGGTCGCGGAAGGCCGGCAGGGTCAGCTATTCGTGTTCAGCCGATCACGCAGCTGTTTGCCAGTCTTGAAGAACGGGATGTGCTTTTCACTGACCGCGACGCTGTCGCCGGTTCGCGGGTTACGACCCACGCGCGCCTCGCGGCGCTTGACCGAAAATGCGCCGAACCCGCGCAGCTCGACCCGGTCTCCGCGCGACAGCGCTGCCGCGATCTCGTCGAAGATCGCGGTGACGATAACCTCGACATCGCGCTGGTAAAGGTGCGGGTTCGCCTCCGCAAGCCGTTGCACGAGCTCCGATTTCGTCATGGGGGACGCGGCCCGGTTCTGGTTGGGGGCGATAACCGTGCCAAAGCCGCGAGCGAGCGTCAAGCAACGGCCCGGCGGCGGGCACGGAGGCGGTGGCCTCGCGTCCCGCTCAAGGCGCCGCCACAGGACCGTTTACCGCCGCGCGGTAGCGCGCCTCAGGCTTTGTCCTCGCTGTCCGCGTCGTCCTGGGCGCGGCGGCGGATTGCGGCACCGAGGATATCGCCAAGGCTGGCGCCAGAGTCGGACGAGCCGAATTCGGCCATCGCCCGCTTCTCCTCGTCGACCTCGCGCGCCTTGATCGACAGCGTGACCTTGCGCGTAGCGCGGTCGATCTGAGTGATCTTGGCGTCGATCCGCTCGCCGACCGCAAAGCGGTCGGGGCGCTGCTCACTGCGGTCGCGCGACAGCTCGGACTTGCGGATAAAGCCGGGCATGCCGTCGGGCAGCGTCACATCGATGCCGGTATCCGAGGTGGCCGAGATCGTCGCGGTAACGACATCCCCCTTCTTGATCTTGTCGACCCCGGACTCAAACGGATCGTTTTCGAGCTGTTTGATGCCGAGCGAGATGCGCTCCTTCTCGACATCGACGTCGAGCACCTTGACCTTGACCATCTGGCCCTTGCGGTAGTCCTGCATGGCCTCTTCGCCGGGCTTGGTCCAGTCGATGTCCGACAAGTGGACCATGCCGTCGATCTCACCGGGCAGGCCGATGAACAGGCCAAACTCTGTGGTGTTGCGGACTTCGCCCTCGATCTCGCTGCCCGCCGGGTGATCTTCGAGGAAGGCCTCCCACGGGTTGGCCAGCGTCTGCTTCAGTCCGAGCGAGATGCGCCGCTTGGTCGGGTCGACGTCGAGCACCATGACTTCGACCTCCTGCGAGGTCGACACGATCTTGCCCGGGTGCACGTTCTTCTTGGTCCAGCTCATCTCGGAGACGTGGACCAGCCCCTCGACCCCCGGCTCCAGTTCTACAAAGGCGCCGTAGTCGGTGATGTTGGTGACGCGGCCCTTGAACTTGGCGCCGGCCGGATACTTGAATTCGACGCCTTCCCACGGGTCGGCTTCGAGCTGCTTCATGCCGAGCGAGATGCGCTGGGTCTCCGGGTTGAAGCGGATGACCTGCACCTGCACGTTCTGGCCGATGTTGAGCGCCTCCGACGGGTGGTTGATGCGGCGCCAGGCGATGTCGGTAACGTGCAGCAAGCCGTCGACCCCGCCGAGATCGACGAATGCGCCGTAATCGGTGATGTTCTTGACGACACCGGCGAGCACCTGCCCCTCCTTGAGGCTCGCCACCAGCTCCGAACGCTGCTCGGCGCGGCTCTCTTCAAGCACGGCGCGGCGCGAGACGACGATGTTGCCGCGCGAGCGATCCATCTTGAGGATCTGGAACGGCTGCGGCGAGCCCAGCAGCGGGGCGATGTCGCGCACCGGACGGATATCGACTTGGCTCCCCGGCAAAAACGCCACCGCACCCGACAGGTCGACCGTGAAGCCGCCCTTGACCCGGCCGAAGATCACGCCGGTGACGCGCTCGTTGGCCTGAAAATTCTTTTCGAGCTGGGTCCAGGCTTCCTCGCGGCGCGCCTTCTCGCGCGACAGCGAGGCCTCACCGTTCTTGTCCTCCATCCGTTCGAGGAAGACCTCGACCGTGTCGCCGACATTGATGTCGGGCGGCTGGCCGCCGACCGAAAATTCCTTGAGCGCGACCCGCCCTTCCGATTTGAGACCGACATCGATCAGCGCGGCGTCGTTCTCGATCGAGATGACGCGGCCCTTGACGACAGTGCCTTCAAGCCCGCTCGAGCCGACACCCATCGACTCGTCGAGCAGCGCGGCAAAGCTTTCCCTGGGGGCGGGTGTGGTTTCGGTTACGGCCATTCGAACTCCTCGATCCCGGTTGGAGAACGGCCCCGCCGGGATCGGAGCGGAGCGGGCGGCTGCATTATCTCGGGGGCGGCCGCATTGACCCGGTTCTGCAAGCAAGGAGAGCCGCCGTCAGCGGCCGGCGCAGTGGCGCGCGATAAGGTCGCAGGCCAGCTCGAACGCCTGATCGGCATCGAGCGATGTCGTGTCTATCGTTACCGCGTCGGGCGCGGCGGCGAGCGGCGCTACCCGACGCTGGCTGTCGCGCGCGTCGCGTTCCCTCATGTCCTGCAGGACAGCCTCGTATATAGCGGCCGCGTCGTCCTGCCGCAACTCCTTGGCCCGCCGCCAGGCCCGCGATTCGGGGCTGGCGGTGACGAACAGCTTCACATCGGCGTCCGGGCAGACGACCGTGCCGATGTCGCGCCCGTCCAGCACCGCGCCCTTTGCCGGGCCGCTCCCCAGCGGCGGCGGATGCCGCGCGAAACGGCGTTGCGCTTCGAGCAGGACGATGCGGACTCCCGGAATGGCGGCGACGACGGAGGAGGCGCGGGCGACGTTTTCCTCGAGCAGCCGCGTGTCGGCGAGCCGCGAGAAATCGACGTTGCGCGCGGCTTTCTCGGCTGCGTTTGGATTTGCCGGATCGCCGCCGCGCTCGAGGACGCCAAGCGCCGTCGCGCGATAGAGCTTGCCGGTATCAAGATGTGCGAGGCCGAAACGCTCGCCGACGCGTTCTGCCAAGGTGCCCTTGCCCGACGCTGCCGGGCCATCGATGGCGATGACGAGAGGTCTGCCGGTCGCCATGCCGTTGTTTTCAGTCTTCTCGCGGCAGTTCGCGGATTTCGACCGTGCCGCCGGCCTCGTATACCGGATTGCCGACGAGCAGCGATTTGGCGTGATCGAGGTCGATGGCAATCACTCTGATAAATCCGACGACGCTTGCCGTCATCGGAGCGGGCAGGCCCCGCTTGCGACAGCAAACCCCGTCGCCGATCGCACTGCCGCCCTGAAATACGCCAGCCACCTGGAGACCGTTGAGATATGATTCCCAGCCGTTTGCTTGTGTCGGCGCATCGCCGTGCATCAGAAAAATAAAATCGGGCAACGACTAACCTATCGCGGCGAGGCGGGCGCCGAGGCGGTTCATCAGCGGCAGAAAGCCGGGGAAGCTGGTAGCGATCGGGCGTGCGTCGTCAAGTTCGACCGGCGCTGCCGCGCCCAAACCCAGCACCGCGAAGGCCATCGCGATGCGGTGGTCGAGCCGGGTCGCGATCACGGCGCCGCCGGCCGGCGGCTGGCCGTTGCCGTCGACGATCAGGTCGTCGCCCTCGACCGCCACCTTTGCACCGCACGCGGCGAGACCTTCAGCCATGCCGGTGAGGCGGTCGCTTTCCTTGACCCGCAGCTCGGCAAGGCCGCGCATCCGCGTTCGCCCGCGGGCGAACGCGGCGGCAACAGCGAGGATGGGGTATTCGTCGATCATCGTCGGCGCGCGCTCGGGCGGTATGTCGGCGCCGCCGAGCGCGCCGGCGCGCACCCGCAGATCGGCGACCGGCTCCCCGCCTTCGACCCGCTCGCCGAACAGGGCGATGTCGGCGCCCATCTCCTCGAGGCTGGCGAGCAGCCCCGTGCGCGACGGGTTGAGCCCGACGCCTTCGACCGTGATCTCCGATCCCGGCACGAGCAGCGCCGCCACCAGCGGGAACGCGGCCGAGGAGATGTCGGCCGGCACCGCGACCGGGGCTGCGGC
>JAFAWI010000680.1 GCA_019241915.1 Alphaproteobacteria bacterium | reverse complement strand
CGGAAGCACCAGCGGGTTGTCGACCGCAAGCAGGCGCGGCTGATCCGGCTTGCGCGCCTTGTCGTCGAGCAGGTTGCTGTTGAAGCTGAAATTGCCCTGGTCGGGATAGTTGTACTCCCAGTACCACTGATGCCCGGTGATCTTGATTGTCATCTTCGAATCGGGCACCCGGTCCATGTAGTACATGAGCTTGAACGACGGAATCGCGATGGTGACGAGGATCAGCACCGGAACCACTGTCCACAGCACCTCGATCACCGTGTTATGCGAGGTGCGCGTCGGCACCGGATGCGCGCGGGCGTTGAACCGCACCATCACGTAGGCAAGCAGCGCAAAGACGAACAGCGCGATTGCGAAGATCAGGATCAGCAGCTCGTTGTGAAATGCGTGGATGCGCTCGGTGATCGGCGTCGCCGGGTCCTGAAAGCCGAGCTGCCACTCGTGCGGTTGATCGGCCAGTGCCGCCGCACCGGCGCCGGCCAGAGCAACGACGGCGCACGCCCCGGCGCAAATGCCGCGGCAAATTCTTTGGAAGGATGTTGTCGTCACCCGCACCATGTCCCTGCAGCTCCCCTTCGGCGAGGACGTCGCGATCGCGATGCTCGGGACAACCGGGCCGACCGGACTTCCCGGCGATCCGCCCGGAGCCGCTCGTCGGAGAAATTTCCCGAGCGGGAAGGTCCTGACTTCGCGCCGCTCGGCTAAAGCCGCACTGCCCCAAAGTGCCCAAAGCGGCAGCAACCGAACGCCTCGACCCTACACCAAAGCCCGACGCGGCAACAACTCCCCCCGCCGCGTGCTAACCCATTGCGGCAAGCCGCCGCACAGCCTGCCGCCCGCGCTCGTTTCGTGCCGAAAGGGCGCAAATCCGGCGGTTCCGGGGTCACCCGCCAATCCGGCCTTTCGGCCGGCGGGCCGCGACATCATATTGGGAGGACACGTACGCAGGAGACCGTAATGACCAACCTCGCCGTGACCGACGACCTGTTCTTCGCGCGCACCGGCATGGACCCGCAGCGCGTCGAATCGCTGGTCGGCGAGCTGCTGCACGGCATGGACGACGGCGAGCTGTTTCTGGAATACAGCCAGTCGGAAAGCGTCGCGCTCGACGATGGCCGCATCCGCAGTGCTGCGTTCGACACCACGCAAGGCTTCGGGCTGCGCGCCGTGGCCGAGGATGCGGCTGGCTACGCGCATGCGTCCGAAATCTCCGAAGCCGCGATCCGCCGCGCGGGACAGACCGTGCGCGCCGTCGCCGCCGGGTATAGCGGGACGATGGCCGACCCCCCGGTCGGCACCAATCGTCAGCTCTACACCGACCTCAATCCGCTCGGCAGCGTCGATCTCGCCGCGAAGACCAAACTGCTTGCCGATATCGATGCCTATGCCCGCGCCAAGGACCCGCGCGTGCGCCAGGTAATGGCCTCGGTCAGTGGCGTCTGGCAGGCGGTGCAGATCGTCCGCGCCGACGGCAGCCGCGTCGCCGATATTCGGCCGCTCGTGCGCGTCAACGTCTCGATCATGGTGCAGGACGGCGATCGCATGGAGACCGGCTCCTACGGCAGCGGCGGCCGTTTCGCCTACGAGCGTTACCTCGATCCGGCCAACTGGAAGATGCAGGTGGACGAGGCGCTGCGGCAGGCGCTGGTCAACCTCGGCTCGGTGCCGGCGCCGGCCGGCGAGATGACGGTGGTGCTCGGCCCCGGCTGGCCGGGCGTCATGCTGCACGAGGCCGTCGGCCACGGGCTCGAAGGCGACTTCAACCGCAAGAAGACCTCGGCCTTTTCGGGCCTCATGGGCCAGCGCGTCGCGTCGAAGGGGGTCACCGTGGTCGATGACGGCACCATTCCCGACCGGCGCGGCTCGCTCACGGTCGACGACGAGGGCACCCCGTCGCAGTACAACGTGCTGATCGAGGACGGCATCCTCAAAGGCTATATGCAGGATCGCATGAACGCGCGGCTGATGGGGGTCAAGCCGACCGGCAACGGCCGCCGCGAAAGCTTCGCCAGCGTGCCGATCCCGCGCATGACCAACACCTACATGCTGGCCGGGCAGCACGACCCGCAGGAGATCTTGCGCTCGGTGAAGAAAGGGCTGTACGCGGTCAATTTCGGGGGCGGCAGCGTCGACATCACCTCGGGCAAGTTCGTGTTCTCGGCCTCCGAGGCCTATCTGATCGAGGACGGCAAGATCGGGCCCGCGGTCAAAGGCGCGACCCTGATCGGCAACGGCCCCGACGCGATGACCAAAATCACGATGGTCGGCAGCGACCTCAAGCTCGACGACGGCGTCGGCACCTGCGGCAAGGACGGGCAAGGCGTGCCGGTCGGCGTCGGCCAGCCCAGCGTCCGCATGGACGGCATCACCGTCGGCGGCACCGCCGCCTGATGATGCAATCCGATCCCCTCTCCCGCGTGCTGGAGAGGGTGGCGAGCGCAGCGAGCCGGGTGAGAGTGTCGCAGCTGCCATGAACCCTCAGCCCCCCATCGCCACGGCGATGGGTCCCGCCCTCTCCGGCATTGCCGGAGCGGGGTTCGCGCGACGGCGTATCCCTGCATCGATCCGCAGCTTGGTGTTGGCCGCGGCGTTGCTGGCACCGGCCGCGGCCTATGCTTGCCACTTGGCGACCGCGCCCACCGACCGCTGGACGATCGTGCGCGACGACGGCGCCGATTGGCTGAAGACACCGTGCGGCGAGCGGTTTTACAGCCTCGGGGTCAACACGCTCGACGGCGGCTACGACTGGCGCGAGAAGGACAACAAGGTTTGGTACAGCTGGCGCGCCTTCGACCCGACGATCGAGAGCTGGATTGCGCGCCTGCGGCAACGCGTCGCCGATTGGGGGTTCAACACCGCCGGCGGCTGGTCGCTGCCGCCCGCCAAGCTGCCGATGCCGGTGATCGTCAACCTGGAACTCGGCCGGCGATCCCGGTTTCACTGGTTCGACCCGTTCGACCCGGCGACCGCCGAGCGGATGATGACGTTGGCGCACGAATTCGTCGCGCCCTACAAGGGCTCCCCCTATCGGATCGGCTATTTCTCGGACAACGAGGTCGGCTGGTGGGCGGGTGCGCTGTTCGTCTTCTATTCAGCCAAGCCGGCCGACAATTTCACCAAGCAGCGCTGGGTCGCGATGCTGCGCCAGGACTATGGCGGCGACTGGGCGCGGTTTACCGAGGACTTCATTCCGCCGGATGGCGTCGCCTCGTGGGAGGCGCTGCTGCGCAGCGGGCAATACACGCATATGCGCCCCGGGGGGCATGGCATCCGCTCGGTGCGCGAGTGGACCGGGCTCGTGGCCGAGCATTATTACGACCTGTCGGAGAAGGCCATCCGCGCCGCCGACCCCGACGCGCTCTACTTCGGCGACCGCCTGCCGATCTATTACGACCCGGCGGCGGTGCGGGCGATGGGACGGCACGTCGATGCGATCGCCACGAACTACAACCCTGACGCGGCCGACGGTTGGATCGCGCATTATTATTGGGACGGGCTGGAAAAGCTGTCGGGCGGCAAGCCCATCCTGGTCGCCGAATGGTTTTTTGCCGCCAACCAGAACCGCACCGGCAACAAGAACAACGGCCATCTGATGACGGTCGAGACGCAGGCCGAGCGGGCCGCGGGCGCCGCCGCGGTTACGCGGAACCTCGCGTCGATCCCCGCGCTGATCGGCAGCCACTGGTTCCAGTACTACGACCATCCGAAAGGCGGCCGCCCTGACGGCGAGGACTACGATTTCGGTCTCGTGGACATCGACGATGTGCCGTACGCGGAGGTGACCGGGGCGCTCGCCGAAGCAAACCGGAAGGCGCCGGCGATCCATGCGGCGGCGCCCGCGGTTCCGCCGGCGATGCAGGCCGCGACGCTGCCGCACGCGGCGATCTCGCTCACCGATCACTCGATCGCCGACTGGCCCAAGCCGGCAAGCCTGCTGCCGCCGCTCAAGGCGTCGCCCGGCGCGGTCGATTTCGGCGAAATCTACCTGTCGTGGAGCGACAAGGGGCTCAACATGGCGACGGTCGGACAGGATTACTACGATGTCGACCTGTTCCGCTACGACGGTCCCTTCCCGCTCGGCGAATCGTACCGGGTCGAGATCGGCGTCGACGCCGGCGCCGGACCCAAGCGGCTGACGCTGTTCTTCATCCCGCCGCGCACCAAGATCAAGGACTACCTCGAAATGAAATGGACGGTGTGCGCCGGCGGCGCCGACGAGGCGATACGCGAGGGCTGCACTCCGGCGGGCGACGCCGAGGCGATGTATTTCGGCGCCGACCAGCCGCGCGTCACCGCCGAAATGACTATCCCTTGGTCCTATCTGGGCGTGGCGCCGCCGGTCGCTGGCACCCGTCTCACGGCCGAGGTGGCGGTGACCAGTTGGCACAACGAGCGGTGGATGTCGCTGTCTGGCGCACCGCCCGAGAAGGCACTCGCAAAACCCTCCGCCTGGCGTCGGTTTACGCTTGGCGACGGCGCGGCCGGCGCCGCACCTGCCGCTGCCGATCGCCGCGGGTAACCTCTTTAAGATGCGAGCGCCGATGCCGGTGCCAACAGCGGCTCCGGAAATTGCCGCGGCCGGCGGCGCAGAATGGGTCGCTCGATGCAGCGAAACGACAGCTCAGCCACCGCAAGCGAGGCGATCAAGGCCCCGGGCAGCAATGCGTTGCGCGGCATGCCCAGGCGCACCGCGTGGAAGACGCCGATCTCGATCAGCGACAGGTGGACGATGTACAGCGCGTAGGAACGCTCGCTGAGCCAGCGCACCGCGGCCGCGAGCCGATGGCGCGGTGGCTGCATCGCCATCGCGGCCGGCAGGCACAACGCAAATCCGGCCGAGGTCGCACTAAAGATCGGCGCCTGAGCCCACGGGGCCGGGCCGTCTTGCGCCACCACACCCACGGCCGCCAGCAGAGCGCAGCCGAGCGCCAGCAACGGTCCTTTCCAGAGCGTCAACGCGAGCGGCATCCGCCGCCACAAGGCGGCGGCGACGACGCCGTACGCGATCGCGTCGAGGCGTAACCCGACGACTTTGCGCATATGCTCGCCCCAATACGCACTGTCGCCGGTCGGCATGGCCAGGCGTGCCGCCAGGGGCGCAGCGATGAACAGGCCGCAGGCAATCCACAGCGCGCCGCGCCGGCGAAAGCTTGCGAATATCAGCAGCGCCCCACTGAACAGCAGGTAGAACCATTCCTCGACCGCGAGTGACCAAGACACACCAAACCAGTTGTCCGACGGCATCGGCCGAATCAGGTTCTGGGTGAAGCTGAGGTAATGAACAATGTGCCAGCCGGCCTTCCCCGGCGGCGGCCAGAACCGCAGCATGAGCAGCGTCCAAAGCAGATAGATCGGCAGCGTGCGCAGCCAGCGTCGCGCCATGAACCGAGCCCAGGCGCCAACACTCGGTCCCTGCTCAACGATGTCGAGCAGCAGGCCGCCAATCAAGAAGCCGCTCAACACAAAGAACAGCTCGACGCCGAAGTAGCCAGCCGTTCCCGCGATCGGCATGAAGAACGTGTCGAGGCCGAATTGTACGGTGCAGTGCACGACCACGACGAGCGCTATCGCCAACGCCCGTGCCGCATCCAGGCCGAAAACGCGCTGTGCAGCAGGGTCGGCCGCCACCGTCGGCAGCATCATCCCGCCATCGCCTCGGCAAAGCGGCTAATAGGCGTGGTCCTGGTAGAGCGGCGCCAGATCGCCGCGCCAACGCCCGTCGTAATCCTCGATGAGGTCCTGCGCCGGGGTGCGGCCCGAGCCCGCGATCGAGAACAGCGTGTCGAGAAAGTGCGTCTCGTCCTCGCCGGCGCGGTCACGCCGCGCGCGGCGGTGCAGCCCGTCGCGCGCCATGTCGAGCACCTCCAGCGCGACGTCGCGCAACGTGCGGCTGCGGATGCGCGCGTCGAGCCCCATGCGCGGCACCTCGGCGCGCATCGCCTCGCGCTCCTCGGCCGTCCAGTCGGCGACGAGGTCATCGGCGGCGTCGAGCGCGCCACTGTCGTAGAACAGCCCGGCCCACAGCGCCGGCAGCGCGCAGATGCGGCGCCACGGGCCGCCGTCGGCGCCGCGCATCTCGAGAAACGTCTTGAGCCGGACTTCCGGGAAAACCGTCGTCGAGTGGTCGATCCAATCCGCCATCGTCGGCAGCTCGCCGGGCAGCGCGGGCAGCCGGCCCGCCATAAAATCGCGAAACGACTGGCCGCTTGCATCGATGTAACGGCTGTCGCGGTAGACGAAATACATCGGCACATCGAGCAGGTAGTCGACATAGCGTTCGAACCCGAACCCGTCGTCGAACACGAATGGCAGGGTGCCGCAGCGGTCGGGGTCGGTGTCGGTCCAGATGTGGCTGCGGTAGCTCTGAAAGCCGTTGGGCTTGCCTTCGGTGAACGGCGAGGTCGCGAACAGCGCCACCGCCACCGGCTGCAGCGCCAGCGAGACGCGGAACTTCTTCACCATGTCGGCTTCGGATTGGTAATCGAGATTGGCCTGCACGGTGCAGGTGCGCAGCATCATATCCAGGCCGAGCGACCCCTTTTTCGGCATGTAGTCGCGCATGATGCGATAGCGCCCCTTGGGCATCCACGACACCTCCTCGCGCCGCGATTTAGGGTCGAAGCCGAGCCCGATCATGCCAAGACCCAGCTCGTCGCAAACCTCTTTCACCTGCCGCAGGTGCTCGTGCACTTCGTCGCAGGTCTGATGAATGGTCTCGAGCGGCGCGCCCGACAGCTCGAACTGGCCGCCCGGTTCGAGGGTGATCGAACATCGCGCGTCGTTTTCGAGCGCGATGATGTTGCCGGCTTCGCGTACCGGCTCCCAGCCGAAGCGCAGCAGGCCCTCCAACAAGGCGCCGATGCCGTCCGGTCCCTCATACGGCGCGCGCCGCAAGTCGCTTTTGCGAAAAACAAACTTTTCGTGCTCGGTGCCGACACGCCACGCCGCAGGCGGTTTGGTGCCGGAGGCGTGGTACTCGACAAGCTGCCGTTTGTCGGTGATCGGCACTCCGGGCGCTTTCGGCGGGGCAGACATGAAAGGAGCTTACTCCAAGATGCGTGACAATAGATCGGCCGATCGGGGCTGCTGCCGCGCGCTTCATTTGGACAGCGTAGGGCGCCAATCTCCTGCGATTGCTTGAAACACCGCCAGCGCACCGAGCGCGGCGGTTTCGGCCCGCAGTATCCTGGGTCCAAGCCCGGCGCGGGTAACAAATGGTAGATCGGCGAGTGCGTCAAGCTCCGTTTGGGTGAAACCGCCCTCGGGTCCGATAAGCACCGCGGCGGCCGAATCCCGCGGCAGCCCCGCCACCGCCTCGGCGAGCGGTTTGCCGCCGCCGCTCTCGTCGCAGACGACCAGCCGGCGCGAGGGCGACCATCCGGCGAGCAGCTTGTCGAGCCGAATGGGCGGCTGCAGTTCCGGCACCGACAGCCGCTCGCACTGTTCCGCGGCCGCGATCGCATGGCTGGCGAGCCGCTCGCGATTGAGCCGGTCGGCCTGGGTACGCGCCGTCAGCACCGGGACCAGCGCGGCGACACCGAGTTCGGTCGCCTTCTCGATCAACCAATCGGTCCGCGGGCGTTTTACCGGCGCGAATACCAGCCATGGCCCGGTCTCCACGACGGGCGGCCGCAGTATCGTCCTGACCGCGAGGGTCATGGTGTCACGGCCGCTTTCGGCGATCTGGCACACGAATTCGCCGTCGCGCGGGTTGAAGGCGGCGATAACGCCGCCGATGCCGAGCCGCAGCACATGGCGCAGGCGATGCGTCGCGCCCGGACCGATCTGGATCGCGCCGCCGACCGCCAGCTTGTCGGGCAGGTAGAGTCGGGTCGCGACGCGGTCGTCCAACGGCTCCTCCTCGTGCATCCGCTCGGCTTGAGAAGCCGCAGCGAGAAGCCCAAGATTAGCCGATGAGCGGAGCGTTCGGGAAAGACGCGGCGGACCCGACCGATATCCATCCAGGCGACTGGGTGGACCGGCTGCTGCCGCGCTGGGCCGAGCCCTATGCGCGGCTGGCGCGGCTCGACCGGCCCATCGGCACCTGGCTGCTGCTGTTCCCTGGCTGGTGGGGCATCGCTCTCGCCGCGCCGGGCGCGCCCGATCTCTGGCTGATGCTGCTGTTCGCGCTCGGCGCGGTCGCAATGCGCGGCGCCGGCTGCACCCTCAACGACATCGCCGACCGCGATTACGACGGGCGCGTCGCGCGGACCCGCCTGCGTCCCATTCCCAGCGGCCGGGTGACGGTGCGGCGGGCGCTGCTGTTCATGGCGGCACAACTGGCGGTCGGCGCGGCGATCCTGGTGAGCCTCAATCGCGCCAGCATCGTTCTTGGGATGGCGGTGCTGGCGCTGATTGGCACTTACCCGTACATGAAGCGCATCACTTATTGGCCGCAGCTGTTCCTTGGCCTCAACTTCAACTGGGGCGCGCTGATCGGCTGGACCGCGGTGACCGGCCGCCTCGCCTGGCCGCCGGCGCTGCTCTACCTGGGTGGTATCTGCTGGACTCTCGGCTACGACACGGTCTACGCGCACCAGGACAAGGAAGACGACGTGCGGATCGGCGTCAAATCGTCGGCATT
>JAFAWI010000648.1 GCA_019241915.1 Alphaproteobacteria bacterium | reverse complement strand
ACCAGGATCGCCGAGAACAGCGAGGTCAGGACGCCGATGCTGAGCGTCACCGCAAAACCCTTCACCGGGCCCGAGCCCAGCCAATAAAGCAGGATGCCCGCCACCAGGGTCGTCACGTGGCTGTCGAGGATCGTGCCGAAGGCGCGGGTAAAGCCGGCCTCAAGCGAGGACAACATGGTGCGGCCGCTGCGCATTTCTTCACGGATGCGCTCGTATATCAGCACGTTCGCGTCGACGGCCATGCCCATGGTCAGCGCGATCCCGGCGATCCCCGGCAGGGTCAAGGTGGCGCCGATCAGCGACAGCGCCGCCAGCATCAGGCACAGGTTGAAGAACAGCGCGACATCGGCGAATAAGCCGAACAGGCCGTAGAACAGGAACATGAAGACCACGACCAACGCCACGCCGACAATACTCGCGACCGCGCCGGCGTGGATCGAGTCGGCGCCGAGGTCGGGGCCGACAGTGCGTTCCTCGAGGATCGTGATCGGCGCCGGCAGCGCCCCGGCCCGCAGCAGCAGCGACAGATCGCTTGCCGACTGAACCGTAAAGCCGCCCTCGATGATGCCCTGCCCGCCGGTGATCGGCTCCTTGATCATCGGCGCGCTGATCACCTTGTTGTCGAGCACGATCGCGAACGGCTTGCCCACATTCTCGCGCGTCGCGTCGCCAAAGCGCTTGGCGCCGACGGAATCGAAGCGGAAGCTGACGACGGGCTGGTTGCTCTGCTGGAAGGTTACCTGCGCGTCGGTCAGCGTCTCGCCGCTGACCATGACCCGGCGCTTGACGAGATAGGAGCTGGCGCCGCCGCGCGCGGCGTCGGCAGCCGGCAGCACCTCGTCGCCCGGCGGCATGTGCCCCTGCTTGGCCTGGTCCGGCGTGGTGCTCTGGTCGACCAGCTGAAAGGTCAACTTGGCGGTCTTGCCGATCAGCGCCTTGACGTGTTCGGGATTATCGATGCCCGGCAGCTCGACCAGGATGCGGTCCTGGCCCTGGCGCTGGATCGTCGGCTCCTTGGTGCCGGTCTCGTCGATGCGGCGGCGGATGATTTCGATCGACTGCTCGACCGCTTGGCTGCGCCGCTGGTTGGTCGCCTGTGCGCTGAACTGCATCCTGCCCGCGCCGTCGGCCGCGATATCCACGGTCAGCGCCGGGTCGGCCTTCATCAGCACCGCACGCGCGTCCTCGATCCGCGCCGGCTCGCTGATCCGGAAGACGATCGCGTTGTTTTCGACGTTGAGGCCGGTATAGCCGATCTTGGCGTTGCGCAGCGCATCGCGCACGCTGTCGATCGTGCCGTTGAGCTGCTCGGTCTGCGCCGCGCCGACATCGACCTCGAGCAACAGATACGAGCCGCCACGCAGATCGAGCCCGAGCGAGACCTGCCGGTGCGGCACCTGCGACGGCAGCCAAGCCAACTGCCCGGGCCCGAACAGGTTGGGCAGGCTGAACAGCACGCCGAGCAGGCATACCCCGCAGATCAGCAGCACCTTCCAGTTGGCGAAGTAAAGCATGACGAATGCAGCGCCGGTCCTAGGCCTTCTCGTCTTCCTTCGCCGCGGCCTCCGGTTCCGCCGCCGGTTCCTTGGCGGCGCGGCGCCGACCGGAGCCGCGCTCGTTTGCCGCCTCGCGTGCCGCGGCCGGGTCGGGCTTGGCCAAGACGCTTGAGATCGTGCTGCGCAGCACCCGCACGCGGACATTTTGCGCGATGTCGATCTCGACTTCGTCGGCGCTGGTCACCCGGTTGACCGTGCCGATGATGCCGCCGCCGGTCACCACGCGGTCGCCGCGCCGCAGCGCGTCGAGCATCGTCCGGTGCGTCTTCTGCTTCTGCTGCTGCGGCCGGATCAGCAGGAAATAAAACACGACAAAGATCAGCACCAGCGGCAGGAACTGGATCAGCGCGCTCTGGTCGAACATCCCGCCGCCGGCGCCTTGGGCATAGGCCGTGGAAATCAGCATCGGCGGCGACCTCGATTGCGGCGGCGAACGACGCGATTGGTACGCGAAGCCCCCGAAAAGGGCAATGCAAAGCCGTACCGCGCGTTTCGCCGGCACGGCACGCTGTGCTAGCGTCCGCGCCCCTTTGACCGCAACCGCTTTGGCAGAATGGCCAATCGCGATCTGGAACCGTTGTTGTCGCGCATCGCCGGGGCGCTGGAACGGCTGGCCCCCGCAGCGCCGCCAAAAAACGACCTCGCAGCGGCCGACGCCTTCATCTGGCACGCCGAGCGCGAATGGCTCGAACCGGTGCCGATGGTCAACCGCGTCGAACTCGGGCTGCTGGGGGGCATCGACCGCGTGCGCGACATCCTGCTCGCCAATACCGAGCGTTTCGCCGCCGGGCTGCCGGCCAACAACGTGCTGCTGTGGGGCGCGCGCGGCACCGGCAAGAGCGCGCTCGTCAAGGCGGCGCACGCCGCGATCAACCGGCAGACGCCCAAGGCGCTGGCGCTGATCGAAATCCACCGCGAGGACATCCCGAGCCTGCCGCGGCTGTTGTCGCTGCTGCGCGGCAGCGCGCGGCGCTGCCTTTTGTTCTGCGACGACCTCTCGTTCGAGAAGCAGGACACCAGCTACAAATCGCTGAAGGCGGTATTGGAGGGCGGCATCGAAGGGCGGCCGCCAAATGTGGTGCTCTACGCCACCTCAAACCGCCGCCATCTGATGCCGCGCGACATGATCGAGAACGAGCGCTCGACCGCGATCAACCCCGGCGAGGCGGTCGAG
>JAFAWI010000621.1 GCA_019241915.1 Alphaproteobacteria bacterium | reverse complement strand
AAGAACGCCTCGCAGGTCAGCGCCCAGCACTGCATGTTGAACTGCTCGGCTTCGTTCCGGTAGCTCTCGACCATGATGTAGCCGGCTTTGCCGACACGTTCGATCTCGCCGAGCGCGGCTTGCAGCTCGAAAATCTTCAGGTTGTGCAGGCAGCCCAATGAGACGACGAGGTCGAACGACTTGTCGCCAAACGGATACGCGTCCTGCGCGCGGTAGCGGAACAGCCTGTCCTTGATGTCGGGGTGCGCGTCGCCGAGTCCGTGGCGCGAGATGTCGAACCCGACCAGCTCGGCCTCGGGCAACAGCTTCTGGAATTCCTTGAGCAGGTAGCCTTTGCCGCAGCCGACATCGAGGATACGGCATTTGCCGCCGAGCCCGTGCAGGTCGATCAGCCCCTTGGCGACCGGCGCCCAGCGGCCGTCGATAAAGCGATAGCCGCCATAGCCGTACCGGCGGTCGCCGTCCCAATAGTCGAACTCGTATTCCTTCGCCTTCAGCATGCAGGCGATCTTGTCGTCGACCATGCGCGGCAGATATTCGCGCTTGGTCGCGGTGTGCAGCGCGGTGACGATGTTCAGCAACCGGCCCATGCCGTCTCCTGAAGAATTGCGAGCGGGAACGGACGCCGGGCGCCCGGTGGCCAGTTCATCGCCGCCGCAGGCGATACTGTCAACGCGATAATCGCCTAACCGCAGCTGTCGATGAGGGCGTCCACCACCTCGATCGCGTCGGGCACGGCGATGCCGAACCGCTGGCTGAGCGCGGTGCTGTCGAGCGTCGTATTCGCGGCGGTCGAGCCCTCCGGCAAATCGATGCTGTGCGCGCTGACCGCTTCGACGAGCGCCGGATCGACGCCGGCACGGCGCGCGAGGTGCACCGCGACCTCGCTGTATGCGATGTCGCGCGGCCCGGTGAGTTGGAAGATGCCGGTGCTCAGCTCGGCGAGCAACCGCTCGATCGTCTGCGCGACCAGCGCTACCGGGGTCGGCGCCATCATCATGTCGTGAAACGCGCGCACCGGCTTCCCCGCGCGCAGATCGGCCAGCCACCGGCACACCAGCTCCATACCGGGCGAGACCACCTTCGCCAGACGCAGGATCGCAACCGGAGCGTCCTGCGCCATGCGGAGGTGCAGCGCCGCCTCCGCGGCGGCCTTCTGCCGCCCGTATTCGCTGACCGGGCACAGCGGCGCGTCAGCCGGCACGTGCGCCCGGCTGCCGTCGAATACCTTGTCGGTCGACAGGAACAGCACCGGGATGCCGCGCGCCAGCAGCCGGTCGGCCAGCGCCACCGTACCGGTGACATTGACCCGCGACGATCCCTCGGGATTGCGCGCACAATCGGCGAGCCGCGCGATCGCCGCACAAAAGCACGCCGCGCCGAGGTCCGCGGGGATCGCCCAATTGCCGACAGGCTGCGCCAGATCGAGCAGCGGCCGGTCGGCGCCCGCGCGATCGGCCCGCCGCGTCGTCGCCAGCACCTCGCGGCCTTGCGCCCGCAGATGCGACACGGTCGCGCCGGCGATCTCGGAATTGCCGCCGACGATCAAAATGCGCTGCGACATTGGAGCCGCGGCCGAGGCCGCGTGGGCCGACTAGGCGGCGCGGCGGCGCTGCAGCCCGTCGCGGACGGTCTGCGCGATGGCCGGGGGCTGCAGCCCGTAAATCTCCATCAGCTGGTCCTGGCTGCCGTATTTGTGCGCAAAGACATCCGGGATGCCGAGCCGCTTCACCGGCGGCATCGCGCCCGGCAGGTGCTCGACCAGCGCTTCGAGCACCGCGCTGCCGAGCCCGCCGACCACAGTGTGCTCCTCGACCGTCACGACAAGTCGCGCCGTCGCCGCATGGTGGAGCAGCGCTTCGACATCGAGCGGCTTGACCGTGTGCATGTGCATGACCGTGCACTCGATGCCCTCGGCAGCAAGGTCGGTCGCGGCGGCGAGCGCGCGCGTCGTGCCGACCCCGGTCGAGACCAGCAGCACCCGGTCGCGCCCGGCCGCTTCGCGCATCACGATCGCCTTGCCGATGGTGAAGCCGAGCTCGGGCCGGCTGATCACCGGGTCGGTATAGCCCTTGGCGAGCCGGATATAGATCGGCCCAGGCCAGTCCGGCGTCTGGTCCATAAAGCGCTTCATCTCCTCGGCGTCGCACACCGCGACAATCGTCATGTTGGGCAGCGCCCGCATGATCGCGATGTCCTCGATCGCAAGATGCGTCGGCCCGAGCGGCGCATAGACCAGCCCGCCGCCATTGCCGATCAGCCGCACGGGCAAATTGTGCATGCACAGATCGACCGCGACCTGCTCGTAGCAGCGCCGGGTGATGAACGTCGCGATGGTGTGGACGTAGGGGATGAACCCTTCCATCGCGAGGCCCGCCGCCATGCCGACGACATGCTGCTCGCTGACCCCCTCCATCCAGGCGCGGCCGGGCATCTCGGCCTTCATGCGCTTGACGATCGGCGGATCGAGGTCGGAGCCGATATAGGCGACGCGCGGGTCGCGCTGGGCGAGCTCGAAGACCTTGTTGCCGCAGGCTACCCGCATTACGCCGCTCCCAGCGCTTGATAAAGCTCGTCGATCAGCTTGGCGTCGATCGTCGATTTGTGATGCCAGCTCGGGTCGTTCTCGGCAAAGCCGATGCCCTTGCCCTTGACCGTGTGACAGATGATCGCCGACGGCTTGTCGCTTTCCAGCGGCAGCCGGCCGAGCACCTCGCGCAGCGCCGCGACGTCGTGCCCATCGACCTCGGCGACGCCAAACCCAAACGCCCGCCATTTGTCGACGAGCGGCTCCAGGTCGAGGATTTCCTTGGTCGTGCCGGCCGACTGGATCTTGTTGTAATCGACCATCACCGTGAGGTTGCTGAGCCGGTGCTTGGATGCCGACATCGCGGCCTCCCACACCGAACCCTCGTTGATCTCGCCGTCGCCGGTCACGACAAAAACCCGGGCGTCGCTGCGCTTGATGCGCAGCGCCATGGCCCGGCCGACGCCGATCGGCAATCCGTGTCCGAGCGCCCCGGTCGAGGCTTCGACCCCGGGCACCTTGCCGGCCTCGGGATGGCCGCCGAGGATCGAATCGCGGCGGCAGAACGTGTCGAGCACCGCATGCGGAAAGAAGCCCTTCTCCGCCAGCATCACGTATTGCGCGATGCAGCCATGGCCTTTGCTGAGGATGCAGCGGTCGCGCCCTTCCCAGGCCGGGTCGTCGGCGCGGAACCGCAGCACATCGTCGTACAGCACGCGCATGATCTCGAGCGGCGACAGCGACGAGCCGACATGACCGCGCTTGCCGCCGTCGAGCGTCCGCACCACAAGCCGGCGCAGCGCGATCGAACGCTCGTCCAGGCGAGCCTCGCCCCGTGCGGTCCGCGCCACATCGTTTGCCATGAGAAACCGTCGGAAGTTGCCGGCGCAGAGTGCCTTTAATCCCCTGCCCGATCAAGCCGGGGCTGCCCCGCGCCCGCGGTCGGTCGTTTCGCCGAACACGACGGCGGCAACCTCGCGCCAATCGGCGCAGACCCGATCGCAGACCGCGGGGTCGCTCGGCGCGGCGCCGAACAGGATTCGTTGTACGCCGTTGGGAAACGCGGGGTCGGCGAACACCTCCTCCAGGTCGTCGATAAAGTGCGTGCAGCCGAGCGCCGCGACCCGCGCCAATTTCTGCGCGCGGTCGGCGGCGAAAAACACATTGTCGCCGGCGAGGCCTGCGGCGAAAACCCCTTGCGCCGTCATCCAGCCGCGCGCCGCTTCGCGCAGATCGACCCGTGCCGGGTCGTAGTGCCCATATTGAGTCTTGTGGCTGACGATGAACGTGTCGATCCGTTCGCGCGCACAGCGGGCCAGGAATTCGCGGGCGCCGTCGAACAGCGCGGCGCCGCCGATCCCGGCGCCATAGACGTAACCCTGCAGGCGCTGCCAGGCGATCTCTCCGTCGGGCAGCAGCCGGATCGCGTCGCGCACCGCCTTTTTCGAGCCGGCGAAATCGGCCGGCACCAGAGCGCGGGTCTTTGCCGCCGCGACAAAGACCCGGTCATAGTCGATCAGCGTGTTGTCGAAGTCGATGCCGATCCGCATCCCTGCCCCGCATGCCGCCGGCCGCGAGCGGCACCCTATCCGCCCGCGCCCGCCGCCGGCAATCGTCAAGCCCCAAGCATTCCCTGACACCATCGCGCCAGGCCTGCGCCACGCGACCGGCCGCGACATCTTGGTTTGGCCAAAGTCGCTTGCGACAGTCCGCGCGGTCGGACGACAATGGCAGGTGCCGCGCGGGGGACACGTGGATAATTCATCGCAGACGATTTCGGCGCCGATCGCGCTCGGTCCGGGCGCGGCGCTGTCGGCGGAAGCGGGCAAACCGGCCGTCAAGCCGCTCTGGCAGCGGCTGCTTGGCGCCGGGGCCAAGCTCGCCATATCGGCCGCGCTCATCTGGCTGGTCTGCCGCAATATCGATTTGCGCGGCCTCGGCGAGCGCTTTGTCGGGCAGTCGCCGGCCTGGCTTGTCGCGGCCGCCGTCGCGACGCTGGCGCAGATCCCGCTGGCCGCGCTGCGCTGGTCGCAGATCCTGCGCGCGCTCGACCTCGCCATTCCCGGCCGCACGATATTCAGCATCTCGTGGATCGGCAGCTTCTTCAATTCGTGGCTGCTCGGCAACGGCAGCGGCGATGTGGCGCGCGCGTTGGTGGCGCCGCCCGATACGCGCGGCCGCGCCGCGTTGGTGCATTCGGTGCTGTTCGACCGCGCGATCAGTTTTGGCGGTGTCGCGCTGGCGATCCTGCCGGTGGTCGCGCTCGGGCTTGGCCCGTTATCGCGCGGCACCCCGACCCTGGTCTCGCTGGCGATCGTCGCCGCTCCGTTTCTCGCCATGTTCTGGGTTGAGCCGCTGGCACCGCTGATGGTTCGGTGGCGGCTGCCGTTCGCCGGGCCGCTCGACGGCCTGGTCCAGAGTTGGCAGCGCCTGCGCCGCGCCCGGGGCCGCGTTCTCTTGGCGCTGACCGCGGCGGTGATGTCGGAAGTAGCGCTGACCTTTACCGCCTACGCGCTGGCCCGCGCGCAGCACCTCGAGGTCTCGTT
>JAFAWI010000348.1 GCA_019241915.1 Alphaproteobacteria bacterium | reverse complement strand
GCAGCAGCAGCCTGTAGAATTGCGGCTCGATCGAGCCGATCTCGACATGCTCGCCGTCGGCGGTCTCGTACACGCCGTAATAGTGCGCGCCGCCGTCGGTGCGGTTGCGGCCGCGTTCCTCGCGCCAGGCGCCCGAGGCGAGCGCGCCGTACATCATGGTCATCAGCGAGGCTGCGCCCTCGACCATCGAGCAGTCGATGACCTGGCCTTTGCCGGTGCTGCGAGCGCTGATGATGCCGGCCAGCACGCCCATCGCCAGATAGAGCGCCCCGCCGCCAAAATCGCCGATCAGGTTCAACGGCGGCACCGGCGGCCCGCCCACGGGGCCGATCGCAGCGAGTGCGCCCGACAGCGCGATGTAATTGATGTCGTGGCCGGCGACGTGGGCGATCGGGCCATCCTGACCCCAGCCAGTCATCCGGCCGTAGACCAGCTTGGGGTTGCGCTTCAGACAGAGGTCGGGAGCGAGGCCGAGACGCTCCATCACGCCCGGGCGGAACCCCTCGATCAGACCGTCCGCCTGGTCGACGAGGCGCAGCACCGCGTCCTGCCCGGCCTTGGTCTTGAGGTCGACCGCGATGTTGCGGCGGCCGCGCAGCAGCAGGTTGTAGCGCGCGTCGTTGCCGTCGCGGTCGGTATCGGCGCCGACATTGGCGGCGCGGTCGACGCGCACCACCTCGGCGCCCATATCGGCGAACAGCATCGCACAGAATGGCGCCGGACCGATGCCGGCCAGTTCGATGATCTTGATACCGTGGAGCGGGCCCATCCTTGTCCTCACCAGTGGCGGCGCTGCACTCTACCGCGGGCGCCGCGATGGCTTTATCGTCCCGCGCCGAGCAGTTGGAGTCGAGAGGCTATGGATAGTGCCGCGTTGCGCGAGATGCAGGCGCCGCTCAAGGAGAAATACCGCGCCGAGCCCGATGCGGCGGTGGTGACGTTGCGGGCGCATGGCGAGCTTGCCGGCGACGGCATCGCCTGCAGGGTCGAGACCGGCCGGGCCCTGGTCGAGGCCGGGCTACATCCGGCGACCGGCGGCAGCGGGCTGGACGCCTGCTCGGGCGACATGCTGCTCGAAGCGTTGGTCGCCTGCGCCGGCGTCACCTTGAAGGCGGTGGCGACGGCGATCGACTTCAAGCTGCGCGGCGGCACGGTGAGCGCCGAGGGTGACCTCGATTTTCGCGGCACGCTGGGGGTCGATCGCGCGGCGCCGGTCGGGTTTCGCGAAATAAGGCTGCATTTCACGCTCGACACCGATGAGCCGGAGGAGAAACGGCAGAATTTGCTGCGCCTCACCGAGCGTTATTGCGTGGTGCTGCAGACGTTGCGCAATGCGCCGCCCACCGCCGCCGATATTGCCGTTGAGGCTTGACACATGCGCATCGTCATTACCGGAGGGTGCGGGTTTCTCGGGCGGCGGCTGGCGCTGTTGCTGCTCGACCGGGGCACGGCGCAAGGCGCGGTCGACGAGTTGGTGCTGTTCGACAACGCGCCGTCGGCACTGCCGCTGCCCGATGACAGGCGGGTGCGGGTCGTCAGCGGCGACATTGCCGACCGCGATACGGTCCGGGCGCTGATCGTCCCCGGCACCGATGCGGTATTCCACCTTGCCGCAATCGTCAGCGGCCAGGCCGAGGCCGACACCGATCTCGGCTACCGGGTAAACCTCGACGGC
Organism: Alphaproteobacteria bacterium; assembly: GCA_019241915.1. Taxonomy (GTDB): domain Bacteria; phylum Pseudomonadota; class Alphaproteobacteria; order ATCC43930; family CGMCC-115725; genus DATARH01. Next base: position 3,161 of record JAFAWI010000348.1, on the reverse strand, counting down.
ACGCGTGCGGTGCTTGACGCCTGCCGGACGATTGGCAGCGCGCCGAAGGTGATTTTCGCCAGCTCGCTCGCGGTCTACGGTGGTGCGCTTCCGCCCATGGTTGGCGACGATACGGCGCTGACGCCGCAAAGCTCCTACGGCACCCAAAAGGCGATCGGCGAGCTGCTGGTCAACGACTACAGCCGCAAGGGCTTTATCGACGGCCGCGCGCTCCGGCTGCCGACGGTGGTGGTGCGGCCGGGACTGCCGAACCGCGCCGCCTCGACCTTCGCCTCATCGATGATCCGCGAGCCGCTGACCGGCAAGGAGGCGGTGTGTCCGGTCGCACCCGACACCGTAATGGCACTGGCGTCCCCGCGCGGGGTTGTCGCGTCGCTTGCGCATGCGCTCGACATCGACGGCGCCGCGCTCGGCGACAGCCGCGTGTTGCAGCTGCCCGGTTATTCGGTCTCGGTCGGCGAGATGGCCGAAGCGCTGAAGCGCGCCGGCGGGGCCGCGGCCTATGCGCGCCTGTCGTGGCAACACGACCCGACGATCCAGGCGATTGTCGGCAGCTGGCCGCCGGCGCTGGTCGCGCCGCGCGCCGAGGCACTCGGATTCAAACCGGATTCCGGCATCGACGAGGCTATCGGCTTCTTTATCGAGGATGACCTCGCGCTGCAGAAGACGCTGGCCGGGTAGACTCTATTTTCGCGCGTTCTCGTCGTAAGGATAAAGCGCATCGCCGGTCTTGTACTTGACCGGCCAGAGGATCACGGGCTGCTCGCCGGTATCAAACTGGCTGAGGTCGCCGCTGGTGATGTGCTGGTACTGCACCATCTTCGAATAGGACTCCGCAAGCTCGCCGTCCTCGCCAAATTTGATGTCGCCCATCACGGTCTTGAAGGTGTGGCTGCGCAGCCAGTCGGCCATCTTCTCCTGGTCGAGGCCCTTCGCCCCGTTGACCGCGTCTGCCAGCACCTGCATGTAGGCGTAAGCCCAAGGCGCCAGGTAGTAGCCCAGCGGGTCCACCCCGGCGGCTGCTGCCTTATCCTTGTACTTGGCCAGGAATTCAGAGACACCGGGGAATTGCAGCGTCTTCGCGGGGATCCAGAAATCGTAGTTGACGATGCCGTTGAGCAGCGGCCCGAGCTGCTGTTTCACCGATGTCGTCTGCAGACCGACCATGCCGCCGCCGAACAATTTAGTCTTGAGGCCGACCTCGTTGGCCGCGCGCACCATGCCGACGCTGTCGAGCGGGTAGGAGGCGACAAACACCGCGTCCGGGTTGGATGCCTGCACCGCGCGCACGATCGGGCTGAAATCGGTGGTGTTCGGCGGGTAGGTCTTGTCGTAAACAACCGTCCATTTGAATTTGTCGGCGTTCTTCTTCACCCCCTCGGCCGAGGTGCGCGGATATTCCGCGTCGGCGGCAACGATTGCCAGCGTCTTCGGCGGGTCTTTCTGCATGGCCCCGACCTCGAAAAAGCCGACGGTCGAGGAAACCGCCGGATCGGGGCCGGTCGGCGTAATCGTGAAGTAGTTCGGGTAGTGGAAGTTGCCGTTTACCGCGAGGCCGAACAGCGACAGGAAAGTGCGCTTGTGCTGAATGATCACCGGCATCGCCGGGGCAATGACATTGGTGCCGTAACCGGAGACCACGAGGTCGACCTTGTCGACGTCGAGCAGCTTTGTGTAGATGCCGGGCACGGTCGACGGATTCGACTGGTCGTCGTAGATGACAAACTCGACCGGCCGCCCGAGCACGCCGCCCTTGGCGTTGACGTCGTTCTTCCAGATGTCCATCGCCACCAGCGCCGACTTTCCGTTGGCCGCGAGCGGTCCGGTCTGCGCCATGCCGAGCCCGATGCGGATCGGCTCGGCGGCGCGTGCGGGCAGGCCGAATTTGGCCGCGGCGGCGAATGCAGCGATCCCGGTGACGAGCGAGCGTCGGCGCATGAATTCCTCCCCTGTTGTCGTCGGTGCCGAAAGCGTGACGTGGCGCTAACCCGTCGCGGCCTTATGTTTCGCGCAGTAAACGCATGGGTGGGCACAGATGAAAGCGATTTCCGTCCAGCTTGCGGCGCTGCTGGTTTCGACGGCTGCCGTAGCGCAAACGCGGCCGGTGGTGGTCGAGCTTTTTACCTCGCAGGGCTGCTCGTCATGCCCGCCGGCAGACGCGCTTCTCGGCGAGCTGGCGAAGCGGCCCGATGTCATCGCACTCGGCTTTCATGTCACCTATTGGGACGGCATGGCCTGGCGTGACCCGTTTGGCCGGGCTGAATCGACCGAGCGGCAACAGTCGTACGACCGCCGGCTGACCGGCGGCCAAGCCTATACGCCGCAGATGGTAATCGAGGGCAGCGAAGATGTCGTCGGCTCGCACCGCGAGGCGGTGCTCAATGCAGTTCGCGCCGCCAACCCGGTCGCGCTCGCCGCAGTGGCTTTCGCACCCGACGGCCATTCGGTCGCGATCGGTGGTGGCACGGCTGCCGCGGCCAATGTGCTGCTGGCGCGTTATGCGCTGTCGCGGCGCACCGAGGTCAAGGGCGGGGAGAATGCTTCGCGTGCCCTGGTCGACACCAACGCGGTCACTGCGCTGACGGCGCTCGGCGTTTGGAATGGACAACCCGCCAGCTTCCCGATCGAACCGCCGGGACCGGGCGAAGGCGTGGCGGTGCTGGTGCAGGCGGCAGACGGCCGCATCCTCGGCGCCGCCGCGACCGAAAATTCTGCTACATCACCGCGCCCAGCACCCAAGGCGTGAACTCGTCCTCGCCAAAGCCGAGGATTTCGCTCTTGGTCTGGGCGCCCGAGGCGGTCTCGAGCACCAGCTTGAAGATGCGCCCGCCCATTTCGGCGACCATCGCCTCGCCGTCGGCGATCGGGCCGCAGTCGATATCCATGTCGTCTTCCATGCGGCGGAACAGCGGCGTGTTGGTGGCCAGCTTCAATGACGGCGCCGGCTTGCAGCCGAACACCGAACCGCGCCCGGTGGTAAAGCAGATGATGTTGGCGCCGCCGGCAACCTGCCCGGTCGCCGAGACCGGGTCATAGCCCGGCGTGTCCATGAACACGAAGCCCTTCTTGGCGATCGGCTCGGCGTAGCGCGGCACCTCGACGGTCGAGGCTGAGGAGCACGTCGAGTTCGTAATCTGCCAACGATACATCCTATCATGATG
>JAFAWI010000340.1 GCA_019241915.1 Alphaproteobacteria bacterium | reverse complement strand
AATCGAGTAGGCTCGACCGGCGCATTCAACGCCGCCGAAATCGACAGCCCCAGCACCGTCCGCGTTTCGGCCGGATCGATGATGCCGTCGTCCCACAGCCGCGCGCTGGCGTAGTACGGGTGGCCCTGCGTCTCGTACTGGTCGCGGATCGGCGCCTTGAACGCCTCCTCCTCTTCCGCCGGCCAGGCGGTGCCGCGCGCCGCCATGCCGTCGCGCCGCACCGTCGCCAGCACCGCAGCCGCCTGCTCGCCGCCCATCACCGAGATGCGCGCGTTGGGCCACATCCACAAAAAGCGCGGCCCGTACGCGCGCCCGCACATCCCGTAATTCCCGGCGCCAAAGCTGCCGCCGATGATCACCGTGAACTTCGGCACCGCGGCGGTCGCCACCGCGGTCACCATCTTGGCGCCGTCCTTGGCGATGCCGCCCGCCTCATACTTCCGCCCGACCATGAACCCGGTGATGTTCTGCAGGAACACGAGCGGGATGCCGCGCTGCGCGCACAATTCGATAAAGTGCGTGCCCTTCAGCGCGCTCTCGGAAAACAGGATGCCGTTGTTGGCGAGGATGCCGACCGGCATGCCCCAGATGCGTGCGAACCCGCACACCAGGGTCTGGCCGTACAGCGCCTTGAACTCGTCGAGGTCGCTGCCGTCGACCACCCGCGCGATGACCTCGCGCACATCGTAGGGCCGCCGCGTATCGGCCGGCACCACGCCGTACAGTTCCTCGGCCGCATAGAGCGGCTCGCGCGGCTCCCGCAAATCGAGCGCCACCCGCTTCGCGCGGTTCAAATTGCCGACGATGCGGCGCGCGATGCCGAGCGCGTGGCGGTCGTCGCGCGCGTAATGGTCGGTGACCCCCGAGGTGCGGCTGTGCACATCGGCGCCGCCGAGCTCCTTCGCCGAGACCGCCTCGCCGGTCGCCGCCTTCACCAGCGGCGGCCCGCCGAGAAAGATCGTGCCCTGGTCGCCGTCCTTGCCGGCGACGATGATGCTCTCGTCCGACATCGCCGGCACATAGGCGCCGCCCGCGGTGCACGACCCCATGACGAGCGCGATCTGCGGGATCCCGGCCGCCGACATCTGAGCCTGGTTGTAGAAGATGCGGCCGAAATGCTCGCGGTCGGGGAACACCTCGTCCTGCGCCGGCAGGAACGCGCCGCCGGAATCGACCAGGTAGAGGCACGGCAGCCGGTTCTGCCAAGCGATCTCCTGCGCGCGCAGGTGCTTTTTGACGGTCAGCGGGAAATAGGTGCCGCCCTTGACTGTCGCGTCATTGGCGACGACGACGCATTCCTGGCCGGCAATGCGCCCGATCCCGGTGACGATCCCCGCCGCCGGCACCTCGTCGCCATACATCCCGTACGCCGCGAAGGCCGAGAATTCGAGAAACGCCGACCCCGGGTCGAGCAGCCCCCGCACCCGCTCGCGCGCCAGCAGCTTGCCGCGCCCGACATGCCGCCGGCGCGACGCCTCATCCCCGCCGAGCGCTATCTGCTCGGTCTTCGCCCGCAGCTCCTCGACCACCCCGCGCATCGCCGCCGAATTGGCGCGAAACCCCCCCGAGCGCGGATCGAGCACCGTGGCAAGCAAGGGCATGGATGTCGCAGCTCGCCGAAGTTCTCAGCTTCTGGTGATCGAGAGGCCACCGTCGACCAACATCGCGGTGCCGCTCGTGAACGAGGCGTCGTCGGGGGCAAGGAACAGCACTGCACGAGCGATCTCTTCGGGCCGTGCTGACCGCTTCAGGGCGTGCAACCCATTGATGAATTCCTGCTTTTCGCTCGTGTTGTTCATCTCGCGAAACATGTCGGTCACGACCCCGCCGGGAAGGACCGCATTGACCCGCACGCCCCGCGGGCCAAACTCGGCCGCCAGCGCCTCGGTGAGGCCAATCAGTCCCGATTTGCTCGCCGCATAAGCGGCCATGCCGGGAAAACCGACGGTGTAGCCGACAAACGTCGAGGTAAAGATTACCGAGCCGCCGCCGTGTCTGACCATCTCGGCGATCTGATGCTTTGCACCGAGAAATGAGCCCGTAAGGTTAACAGCGATCGCGTCTTCCCAACCAGACTTGGACACATCCGTGCTGGGCCCGCCCTCGCCGGCGATGCCGGCGTTGTTGAATCCGATGTCGAGTCGGCCGAACTGCGCAACGGCAAGGCCAACGAGGCCTTTGGCGTAGTCTTCCGAGCGAACATCTCCCGCAAGCGCCGCTGCCGCACCACCGGCAGCCGCGATCTCCGCCACCAACGCGTCGAGCTCGGCCGGACGTCGAGCGCCGATCACCACCTTGGCCCCCTCGGCGGCAAACAGCTTCGCCGTCGTGCGGCCG
>JAFAWI010000313.1 GCA_019241915.1 Alphaproteobacteria bacterium | reverse complement strand
CCGGGCGGCAGACGGCTGTCATCCATGTCCTCGATCGCAGAGGCAACGCGACCGCTGTCGTCATGCAGGACGAGCGCGCGAAAATTGGGCATAGCTCAGCTTCTCCTCAATGCGAGCCACGTCATGCGCGCAACGGTTCGAGGATGCTGACAAAATTGGCCACGGCGGCGCCGCCCATGTTCATGACACCCGCGAGCTGGGCGCCCGGAATCTGCATTCCGCCAGCCTGACCGGTGACCTGCATCGAGGCCAGCACGTGCATCGAGACGCCGGTGGCGCCGACCGGATGCCCTTTTGACTTGAGCCCGCCCGAGGGGTTGACCGGCAGGAGGCCGTCCTTCTCCGTCGCACCTTCCAGGATCGCGCGCGCCCCTTCGCCCGGCACGGTCAAGCCCATTGCCTCGTACTCGATCAATTCGGCGATCGTGAAGCAGTCGTGGGTCTCGACGAGGTCGAGGTCCATCAGTTCCAGCCGCGCCGCCGCGAGCGCTTTCTTCCACGCGAGCGCGGGTCCTTCGAACGCCAGGATGTCGCGCTTCGACATCGGCAGGAAGTCGTTCACCTGCTCGGCGGCGCGAAATACCACCGCTTTCTTCATCGCCAGCGCCGTCTGCGTGTCGGCCAGCACCACCGCGGCGGCGCCGTCCGAGACCAGCGAGCAATCGGTGCGCTTGAGAGGTCCGGCGACCAGCGGGTTCTTGTCCGAGACCGTGCGGCAGAACTCGTAGCCGAGGTCGCGCTGCATCTGGGCCAGCGGGTTCGCCACACCGTTCTTGTGATTTTTTGCCGCGATGCGGGCGAGCGCGTCCGATTGGTCGCCGTAGCGCTGGAAATATTTTTGCGCGATCTGGCCGAAAATGCCCGCGAAACCGCCCTCGATGTTGTCTTCTTCCTTGCGGTAGCAGGCGCGCAGCAGCAGGTCGTTGATCTCCGGCCCGCTGCGCTCGGTCATCTTCTCGACCCCGACGACGAGGATCAGCCGTCCCTTGCCCCCCGCGATCGCGTTGAGGCCCATATGGATGGCGGCCGATCCGGTGGCGCAGGCATTCTCGACCCGAGTCGCCGGCTTGAAGCGCAGCCCAGCGTCGGCCTGGAAGGCAAGCGAAGCCGGAAACTCCTGCTTTACGAAACCGCCGTTCATCGTGCCGAGATACACCGCGTCGATATCGCCGCCCGACACGCCCGCATCGGCCAAGGCGCCCTGCGCGACCTCGACGATCAGCGATTCGACATCGCGGTCGTCGTGCCGCCCGAATTTGCTGTGCGCCCAGCCGACAATGCATCCGCTCATCCAATCCTCCGTCCGGTTGCGCGGATCGTAGCAATCGTCCACGCGGCGCTCTATCGTGATATGGGCTTCTTCGGACCTCTTTTCCGAATATTTTGGCGGGTGCACTCCGCAGTCGGACCGCTCCCGAGGCCGGCGGCAAGTGTTCTCGAATAGACGTGGCGAAATTTCGCCGACAGGCTGACACTGCTCAGGGCAACCCGCTGTTGAGACGACCATGGCCAGGCCTCGGCCGGTAACCGAATGACAACCACCCCTGTTCAGATCACGATCCGCCGGCCCGACGATTGGCACGTTCATCTGCGCGACGGCGCGATGATGCGGGCCGTGCTGCCGTGCACCGCGCGGCAGTTCGCCCGCGCGATCGTCATGCCGAACCTAGTACCCCCGGTGACTACGGCCGCCGCGGCGGTTGGCTACCGCGCGCGTATCGTCGCGGCCTTGCCGGCCGGCGCGGACTTTACCCCGCTGATGACGGCCTATCTTACCGACGAAACCGAACCGCAAGAGATCGCGCGCGGCCATGCCGATGGGGTCTTTACCGCAGTAAAGCTCTATCCGGCGCATGCCACCACCAATTCGGCCTACGGCGTCACCGCGATCGACAAGGTGATGCGCGTGCTGGAACGCATGGCCGCGCTCGGGGTGCCGCTGCTGGTGCACGGCGAGGCGACGGACCCCGAAGTCGACATTTTCGACCGGGAGGCGGTCTTTATCGACCACACGCTGATCCCGCTGCGCCGCCACTTGCCCGAGCTGCGCATTGTGCTCGAACACATTACGACACAGGAGGCCGCCGACTATGTCGAGCATGGCGGCGACAACATCGCCGCCACGATCACGGCGCACCATTTGACGATCAACCGTAACGCAATCTTCCAAGGCGGCATCCGGCCGCACCTCTATTGCCTGCCGATCGCCAAGAGAGAGAAGCATCGGCTTGCGCTGCGCCGGGCGGCGGCGTCCGGCGACCGGCATTTCTTTCTCGGCACCGACAGCGCGCCGCACGCGGCGCCGACCAAGGAGGCTGCCTGCGGGTGTGCCGGCATCTTCACCGCCGCGACGGCGCTGGAACTTTATGCCGGGGTGTTCGAGGAAAAGGGCGCGCTCGACCGTTTCGAGGCTTTTGCCTCGCTCAACGGCCCGGCGTTTTACCGCCTGCTGGTTAATGAGGAGCGGATCACACTGCGGCGTGAGCCGTGGACAGCGCCGAGCACGATCGGCGACGGGAAGCTCGCCGTACACCCGTTCCGCGCCGGCGAAACGCTGCGGTGGCGGGTCGCCTAACGACGCTGGCCGCTGCCGATGAGGCCGAGCAGGATCTCTTCGAGCCGGCGCGATTGGCTTGCGGCGTTGAACCGCTCGGCCGAGATCCGGCGGCCTTCCTCTCCCATGGCACGCGCCAGATCAGGGGCGTCAAGCAGCCGACCGAGCGCTGCGGCCAGCGCCGCCGGCTGATTTGGCGGCACGAGCAGGCCGCTGCGACCGTCCTCCACGGCTTCCGCGATTCCCGCGCTGCGGGTTGCGACAACCGGGGCGCCGCTCGCCATCGCCTCGAGCACAGTGGAGGGCAAGCCTTCGGCATCGCCGCTGCTTGCCTCGACGCTTGGCACGCACACCGCGAACGCGCCGCGCATCCGACGGCGCAGTGCGTCATTCGCCAGCCATCCGCGAAACGTCACGTCGCGAACCCCTGCGGCGGCGCGGCGCAGATCGGCTTCGAGAGGACCGGCGCCAACCAGCTCAAGCCCCAACTCTCGGCCCGCCTGTTGCAGCTGACGCACCGCCTCGATCAGGAATCCGATGCCCTTCTTCTCGACGAACCGTCCAGCGAACAGGATACTGGGGCGGCCGGGCGGCGGCGCATCGCGGCAGCCCGGATCCACCAACTCCACTCCCTGCCGATGGACCAACAGCTTCTCCGCTGGAAAGCCGTGCGCCAAGAGCCGGTCGCGGATAAAATCGGAGACGCAAACGAACAGCGCCGCTTCGCGCTGCAACGCGGCCAGCCGCCGCTGATAGAGGCTCGGCAACAGGCGCGGGCGGTAATGCGTCTCCTTGGTCGCGTCGGCGCCGTGGTAGTGCACCACCAGCGGCAGTCCGAGCGTGCGCGCGAGCGGCAATGCCAGCGCCCCGCCGCGGCCGAAATGGGCATGGACGAGCCGCGGCCGCAGCGAGCGAAGCCGGTCGGCTCGCGGCACCAGTCCCAGATGCTTGAAGGCGATGCGCTCGACTGCGCCAAGCGGCCCGTCGCCGCCCAGGAACATGGGCACTGCGCCGAGTTCGAGGAGCCCGTCGCCGCGGTGACGGCCGACCCAGATCGGCCGCAATCGCTCGAACGCCAGATATAAGCGGCGCAGGAATTGCACCTCCGAACGCGGCACGATGCGGTCACGATAGACGATGATGGTCTCGCTCACGGCAGCATCGCCTCGTAGCGGGCGGCGACTTCGTCCCACGAAAGGCCGCGCTGCTGCGCCAGCGCCGCCCGGTGCCAGCGCCGCCACAACGCATCGTCGCGCAGCACTGCGATCGCCGCATCGACAAAGGCGTCGTCGCTGTCGGCGACACGACCGGTCACGCCGTCGGCGACGCGCTCGCCGACCGAGCCCAGCGGCGTCACCACTGCGGGCAGGCCCAGGGCCTGCGCCTCCCCCAGCGCCAGGCAGAAGGTTTCGCCGGGATCGCCGCGATAGAGCATCGCTCGAGCTGCCGTCAGCGCCTCGATCAATGCGTCGCGGCCGATCGGTTCGAAGCGGCGCACCCCGTCGCTCTGCATGGCGTCCGCTCGGCCTAGTACGGCTTCCATTGCGTTCGCGTGCTTCGCGGCAGCGCCGCCATACACCGCGGGGCCGGCATAAATGTGCAGCTCGGCGCCCGGCACGGCAGGTCGAATGCGGTCGGCCCACAGATCCAGCAGCCAATCAAGACCGCGCAACGGGTTGGATGTGAAGATCGCGTGCGGCGGCGGCGGGTCGCGCAGTTTGGCGTGCCGGAAACGGTCGAGGATGCCGTAAGGGATGATTGTGCTCCCGCCCGCGACGAGCCAGGCCGGGATGGTGCTGGCGTGATAGTCGCCCGTGGTCACCAATGTCGGACGGTACCAGGCCAGGCGCCAAGCGTTGCGCGGTTTCGCTAAATAACCCGCGGGGTTGTGCAGCCACAACAAGCGCTGCCGCGGCCCTGACAGGCCGATGATGCGAGGGCCGCGATTGCCGATATAAAGATCGCATCGTTCCGGCACACCGGCGGCCAGCGGCGCCCATGAGACGTCTTTGTGCTCGAGTGCAGCCCCGCACCGGGTGCGCGCCTCGACCCGATGCCCGCGCGCGGCGAGCGCCTCGGCAAGCGCGACAAAAGCGGTCTCGGCGCCGCCGAGCGGACCCTTCGCGGCCATCGCGCCGTCAAAGGCGATCCCGTCATCGGCCATCACGACGGTGGCCATCACTCCCGCTCGAACCGCGCCTTCAGGTAGGAAAGGATCGGGTACAACCCGGCACAGAGCGCGATCAGAAACCCGTAGGGGCCTTCGCGGTAGCCGCGGCGGCCGACGTAGCATTTCCAAAAGCGTGACGGGATGCGGCGCAAATTGTGTCCATACCCGCCGATCTTACCGGTTTCACGCAGGTCCTTTGCATGCGCAGTGGAATAGCGGTCGAGCCGTGCCAGCATGTCCGAGATGTTGCGGTCGACCCGGTGCGTGAGTCGCGCTTCCAGCGCGGGTCCCTGCGACCCCGATAGCGTGACCGTCGGATGCACCCGCTCGTTGCCCCAACGCTTGCAGCCGTTGCGGTAGAGCCCGGCATAGGCGCCTTTGCCGAATGAGGCGCCCCACCCCCAGCGCACCAGGCGCTCGCCGATATAATTGTCGACCGGAATGAGGTGCCACGACGCGGTCGATGTCTGCGCCACCCGGCGAATCTCGTCGGCGAGCGCCGGCGGGACTCGCTCGTCGGCGTCAACCTCGACGATCCACTCGCCGCGGCAGAGATCGATGCCGGCATGTCGGCGCGGCCCCTCACGCTCCCACGCGCCCTCGATGAGGCGCGCGGTGAAGCTTTCGGCAATCTGCTTCGACCGGTCGCGGCATCGGTCCAGAACGACGACCACCTCATCGGCGAAGCTCAGGCCCGACAAACACTCGCCGAGCTGAGCTTCTTCGTCATGGGCAACGACCACGGCGGATATCAACGGGCGTCCCGGGTTCACGCCGCTTGGCACGTTGCGCGCAACCACAGTTCGCGGGCGCCGGCTTCGGCAGCTTCGACCGAGAGCGAATCCATCAGCGTGTCGGTGGTGCGGTGATCGAAGCCCGGGCCGAACATCGATGCCGGCGGGTCGGCGGTCTGCACGACCGCCGTGTGCCGGCCCCACGGCGCGTATTGCTCAACCGGGCTCGGCCCAAACAATCCCAGCGTTGGCACATCGCTCGCGGCGGCAATGTGCATCAAGCCAGTGTCGTTGCCGATAAACAGCGCGCAGCGCCGCAGCACCGCCGCGGCGGTGAGCAGCTCGGTGCGGCCGACCAGGTCGATGACCCTGTCGCGCGGCAGCGTCGTCAGCAGCGGCTCGGCCTGCGCGCGTTCATGAGCGGCGGCCAACACCGCGACCCGCGCGCCGGGCAGCAGACCATCTGTCGCCGTAAGTCGTTGCGCGAGCGCGCTGAAGCGGTCGGCACGCCATTGTTTGCCGCGCCAGTTTGCGGCCGGCCCGATCGCCAGAATGGGCGGCCCCGGCGGCGCGAGCGCTTGAGCCTCGCGCTCATGCACAGGCGACGGCCATAAGCGCGGGCTTGGCGGCGGGTCGAGGTCGAATAGACGGCCGAGCTGGCGCACTCGGTTCTCGTGTGCGTCTCCCTTTGCCATGACCCGCCGCTCGCCCGTGTTGAGCAGCCAGGCGAGCGCCGACCCGCGCAGATCGACGACCATGTGCCAGCGATTTCCGACAACAGCCGCATAAAGGCCCAGCCAGTGCGTCGCTAACGGCCGCTTCCGCATGACGATGATACGTGCCGTGCCGGGTACGGTCCGGAATAAAGGCGCCGCCACCGAACCACACGCGATCGTCAGCCGCGCGTCAGGGTGCCGCTCGATCAGGTAAGAAAGAAGACCGGTCGAGAGCACGGCATCACCGATGCGCGTCGCGGTTACGAAGAGGATGTTCATGTTTGCCCGGTCTCGCCGCGTTATATCGCGCGTTTCGCCGCCTTGCCAAGCAAGCGGCGGAACTCTACGTCTAGCAAACCGCAGCCCCGCCGAGGCCATCGATGAACGCCGCGCGGTTTGTCGTGCTTGAAGATCGCGCCGTCCTGGCCGTCGGCGGTCCCGACCGCAGCCAGTTTCTGCAGGGTTTGATCTCGAACGACACGAGAAGACTGGCTGAAGGGCGGGCGATCTATGCCGCGCTGCTCACGCCGCAGGGCAAGTACCTGCACGATTTCCTGCTGGTCGAAGTGAACCAGACAATCTGGATTGACGGCGAAGCGGCGCGGCTTGCGGACCTGAAGCGGCGGCTGTCGATATACCGCCTGCGCTCCCGGGTGACGCTTGAGGAGCGGTCCGATCTCGCAGTCGCGGCGCTGCTCGATGCGGCCGAGGCGCTCGAGCTGCCGGCCGAACGCGGTGCGGCGCGCCGCCTCGGCAACGGAATCGCTTTTGTCGATCCGCGCCTTGCGGTACTCGGCGCGCGGGCGATCCTGCTGCGGCAGGATCTAGCGGACGCGTTTGCCGCGATCGGCGCGAACGCGACGTGTTTTGCCGACTACGACCGCGTGCGCCTCGCGTTCGGCATACCGGACGGAAGCCGAGACCTCGTGCTCGACAAATCGATTCTGCTCGAATCCGGCTTTGACGAGTTGGGCGGCGTCGATTGGGAGAAGGGCTGTTATATCGGACAGGAATTGACAGCGCGCACCCGATACCGCGGTCTCGTCAAGAAGCGGCTGTTCCCGGTGCGGATCGAAGGTCCCGCGCCCGAACCGGGTAGCCCCGTCACCGCCGGGGACCGCGACGCCGGCGAAATGCGCTCCAGCCGCGACGGTATCGGTCTGGCGTTGCTGCGCCTGGACGCAGTTGCCCAGGGCGGCAAGCTGGCCGCGGGGGCTGCGAAAATCGAGCCGGTCATTCCCGATTGGATGCGCCTGCCGGAATAGCCTCTTCCGACGTCGCCGGCTCAGGCTGTTCCGGAAACGATTTCCGCGCCAAGTTCCGCCTGCGCCGCCGCGAGCCGCGCAATCGGCACTCGGTATGGCGAGCACGAAACGTAGTCGAGCCCGACGTCGCGGCAAAAGCGTATGGACGCCGGGTCGCCGCCATGCTCGCCGCAAATGCCGAGCTTGAGACCCGGCCGGGTCGCCCGACCGCGCTCGGCGGCGATGCGGATCAGTTCGCCGACCCCCTCGGTATCGATCGAGACAAAAGGGTCCTGCTCGAAGATGCCGAGCCGCTGATAGGCACCGATAAAGCTCGCCGCGTCGTCGCGCGACAGGCCGTAGGTGGTCTGCGTCAAATCGTTGGTGCCAAAGCTGAAGAATTCGGCGGTCTTGGCGATTTCTCCAGCCATCAAAGCGGCGCGCGGCAGCTCGATCATGGTGCCGACCGAATACGCGATGGTCACGCGCTGGCGCGCCATGATCTCCTTGCCGATGCTGTCGACCATCTCCTTCAGGATGTCGAACTCGCGCCGTGTCGCGATCAGCGGCACCATGATCTCCGGCTGGACCGGGGTTCCGGTGTCGCGTTGCGCGGCGACCGCCGCCTCAAAGATCGCGACAGCCTGCATCTCGTAGATTTCGGGGAAGGTGATGCCGAGCCGGCAGCCGCGGTGACCGAGCATCGGGTTGGTCTCGTAGAGCGCCAGCGCGCGCTGCCGGACCTCGGCGACGGTCTTGCCGGTGAGCTTCGCCATCTCGGCGAATTCCGCTTCCGTCTTCGGCAGGAATTCGTGCAGCGGCGGGTCGAGCAGCCGGATGGTGACCGGCAGCCCGGACATGATCTTGAAGATCTCGGCAAAATCGGCGCGTTGCATCGGCAACAGCTTGGAGAGGGCGGCCCGGCGCCCCGGCTCCTCATCGGCCATGATCATCTCGCGGATGGCGCCGATGCGGTCGGCCTCGAAGAACATATGCTCGGTGCGCGACAGGCCGATGCCTTCGGCGCCGAAATTGCGCGCGGCGCGCGCATCGGTCGGCGTCTCGGCGTTGGTACGAATCTTGAGGCTGCGCAGCTCGTCGGCCCAACCCATCAGCGTTGCAAAATCGCTGCCCAGTTCCGGTTCGATGGTGGGCACCTCTCCCTGGATCACTTCACCGGTCGAGCCGTTGAGCGTGATCAGATCGCCGGCGCGGACCTGGACGTTGCGCACGCTCATTGTGCCGGTCGCGTACTCAATGCGCAGGTCGCCGGCGCCGGCGACGCAAGGCCGCCCCATGCCGCGCGCGACGACGGCAGCGTGGCTGGTCATGCCCCCCCGCGTCGTCAAGATGCCGCGAGCGGCATGCATGCCGTGTATATCTTCGGGACTGGTCTCGACCCGCGCCAGGATTACCGCCTCGCCTCGGCTGGCGCCGCTCTCCGCCTCCTCGGCGGTGAAAACCAGCTTGCCCGAGGCCGCGCCGGGCGAGGCCGGCAGCCCGCGTGCCAACACGTTGACCTTGGCGGTCGGGTCAAGCATCGGATGCAACAGCTGGTCGAGCGAAGTGGGCTCGATGCGTCGGATCGCTTCCTTGCGGTCGATCAGCCCTTCCTCGACCAGACTGACCGCGATCTTGAGCGCCGCCTGCGCGGTGCGCTTTCCGGTGCGCGTTTGCAGCATCCACAGCCGGCCGCGCTCGACAGTAAACTCGATGTCCTGCATATCGCGGTAGCGGTCTTCCAGCTTGTCGCGCACCTTGAGCAGGTCGGCGAAGACCGACGGCATCACCTCCTCCATCGCCGGCAGGGGCGAGCCGCTTGCTTGCTTGCCGGCGATCGTCAGCGACTGCGGCGTGCGGATGCCGGCGACGACATCTTCACCCTGGGCGTTCACCAGAAACTCGCCATAAAATTCGTTGACCCCGGTCGACGGGTTGCGGGTGAACGCGACCCCAGTCGCGCAATCCTCGCCGCGGTTGCCGAATACCATTGCCTGGACGC
>JAFAWI010000149.1 GCA_019241915.1 Alphaproteobacteria bacterium | reverse complement strand
ATTGGCTGTTTCACAGCCGATCTGCGGCGGCTACGCCTCTCCGGCACCGCCCCAACCACCCGGCCTACCAACTCCTGAGTCCAGGGGCGCATAAGCGCGCCGCGCCCGTGCGTAGTGGTCAAACCAGCCGCATTGCACGCAGGGGAGCTGCCTGGACGTCCGACCAGCCGGGCCAACTCTCGCTGGGGCGCGGCGCGGTTTCGACGTGATGAGTGCCTCGGGCCCTTTGGTCCTCTGTGGGCGCGCGGTCGGCGGTGCTCACTAGCCCGCACCAGCGGCCTGTTTCTTGCGTATAGCACGGGGCATACTGGAGCCACCGCTGCCGCTCGACTGACGCGGCCGCGCATCGGGATGCCGCCGTGCGAGCGGCTCGAAAAGGAGGACAGGGAGACTTGCGATGGACCAAGGCTCTGTGACGCGGCGTCGCGCGTTGATTGCCGGCGCAACCCTATTTGCGGCGCCTTACGTCTGGACCCGTCCGGCACGCGCCGCTGGGCAGGTCGTCATCCGCAACCCGGGCGGCGCCTGGAGCGATACGCAAAAGAAATACATTTACGACCCGTTCACGAAGGAAACCGGCATCGAAGTGGTGATCGTGCCGAGCACGCTGACAAAGATGCTGGCGATGGTGAAGTCAGGAAACACCGAACTCGATGTCGCCGACGCCGGGCTCGATGGTCTCGTCGAGCTCGACAAGGCGGGGGCGCTCGCGCCGATCGAATACGGCGCGTGGAAATATGCCGATGCGAACGACGTGCCGGAAGAGTACCGGACGGCGAGGACGGTCGGTATGGCGCTCTACGCGACGGTGCTCGGCTACAACAAGAATACCTTCCCGAACAACTCGCAGCCAAAGGGCTGGGCCGAGTTCTGGGACGCGCAAAAATTCCCCGGCGCCCGCATGCTCGAGGACATGGCCGGCGGTACGCCGAACCTCGAATTTGCACTGATCGCCGACGGCGTGCCGATGGACAAGATCTTTCCGATCGACATCGACCGCGCTTTCAAGTCGATGTCGCGGGTTAAGCCGTACATCAAAAAATTTTGGGATACCGGCGCGCTATCGGCGCAGATGCTTGCCGATCGGGACGTCGTCTTGGGGTCGATCTGGAATGGCCGGCTGTTCGCCGTCGCCTCGAAGGGGGCGCCGGTCGCGGTCGACTGGAATGAAAACATGCTGCAGGTGCAAGGCTACGGCGTTTTCAAGAATGCGCCCAACATAAAGAACGCGCAGCTATACGTCGATTATGCGATGACGGCCAAGGCGCAGGTCGGCATGCCCAAGGAATTGAATTACGGCCCGACCAACAAGAAGGTCTTCGATATGTTGACCGCCGCGGAAAAGGCGGACCTGCCCGGCAGCCCAGAGAACATGAAGAAGGCCTTCATCCAGGATGTGAACTGGTGGTCAGACAACCGGGCCAAGGTGAACGCGATATGGTCGAAGTGGATCTTGAGCTGAAGCAGCGAGGGCGGGCTGCCGAATTGGCGTCGTCTGCGCCGCCTGTTCCGGCGAGAAGAGGCGCGGTCGAGCTTTCAAGCCTCACGAAGCGCTACGGCGAGGATGCCGTCGTCGACCGCGTCGCCGTCTCGATTGCTGCAGGCGAGTTCTTCTCGCTGCTCGGGCCGTCCGGGTCGGGCAAGACGACGACCCTGATGATGGTCGCCGGTTTCGTCCGTCCCGATAGCGGGACCATTCTTCTCGATGGCAAAGACATCGCCGCCGTGCCGCCGCAGAAGCGAGGCTTCGGCATGGTATTTCAGAACTACGCGATCTTTCCGCATCTGTCCGTCTTCGAGAACATCGCCTTTCCGCTGCGCGCGCGGCACTGGGCCAAGCATGCGGTGGCCGAACGAGTGCGTTGGGCGCTGGGATTGGTGCGACTCGCTCGCTTCGGTGATCGCCAGCCGCATCAGCTATCGGGTGGCCAGCAGCAGCGCGTCGCCCTGGCGCGTGCCATCGTTTTCCATCCGCCGGTGGTGTTAATGGACGAGCCGCTAGGGGCGCTCGACAAGAACTTGCGTTTCGAGATGCAGGTCGAGATCAAGGAGATTCAGCAGCGCCTGGGCATGACGGTGATCTACGTTACGCACGACCAGGAAGAGGCGATGAGCATGTCCGACCGCATCGCAATCTTGAACCATGGCCACGTGCACCAGGTCGGGTCGCCAGACGAGGTTTACGAGCGGCCGGCGGACCCCTTTGTCGGCCGCTTTCTCGGGGAGGCGAATTTGCTGGAAGGCGCGGTTACTGCGCAGGGCGACATCGCTCGGCTGGTCCTCCCTTCGGGCGAGGAATTACGCGCGCCCCGCAGCAACGCTTGCGACAGCGGCCGGGGCATGCTGTTCATCCGCCCCGAGCGGGTCGAAATCATGTCCGATCCCAACGCAAGCCTCGACGCTCGAACTAACATGCTGGTGGGCAGCGTCCGCCGCTGCTCGTTCCTCGGTAACATCTTGCGCTATGCCATCGATGTCGAGGGCGCCACGCCGGTGACGGTCGATCTACAAAACGCTGCCGGAGTCGCACCGCTGCCCGTCGGCGCGTCGGTGGTGCTACGCTGGCCAGTCGCAGACAGCCTGATCATGCCGGCCGAACCGGCATAGGCGAGCGATGGCTAACACAGTCGCGACCTTGAGGGCTGTCCCGCTCCGCACGGCGCGGGCGCCGCGCGACCCAACGCTGCTCTTGATGCTGCCGGCAGCGGCGATGCTTCTACTCATGTTCTTTGTACCGCTGGTGCTGTTCTTTCTCCGCACCTTTATGGAATTCGAGGGCACGACCGCCCAGTTTCTCGCTCAGGCCAGAGACCTTCTGCTCTCGCAGTCCTATCTGACCGCGCTCGCGACCACTAACTGGATCGCGCTCATCGTCACTGTGACGGTGCTGCTGGTCGGCTACCCAATCGCCTACTACCTCACGAGCGCAAAGGGCCCAGGCACCAGCATCGTCGTGCTGGCGATCGTGCTACCTTATTTCACCAGCATCATCGTGCGCACTTTTTCCTGGATGGTGTTGCTTGGCGAGCACGGACTCGTCAATGACACGCTGCGCGCGGCGGGCC
The DNA here is from genome assembly GCA_019241915.1 of Alphaproteobacteria bacterium. Lineage (GTDB taxonomy): Bacteria > Pseudomonadota > Alphaproteobacteria > ATCC43930 > CGMCC-115725 > DATARH01. Next base: position 69 of record JAFAWI010000149.1, on the reverse strand, counting down.
TGATCCATGACCCGCTATCTCTGATGTACAACCGGCTCGGCGTCCTCATTGGCATGAGCTATGTGCTAT
>JAFAWI010000069.1 GCA_019241915.1 Alphaproteobacteria bacterium | reverse complement strand
ATGCGGCCCCTCAGCGACTGCGAACCCCATCTCGCCAAAGATCGCGACGATCTCGTCGATCGTCTGGCTGATCGGGTGGATGCGGCCCATTGGCGCCGGCGCCGCCGGCAAGGTCGCGTCGGCGCGCTCGGCGGCGAGCCGGCTTGTCAGCGCGGCCCGGTTCAGCTCGGTGCCACGTGCCTCAATCGCCTCGGCAATCCTGTCCTTCAGCGCGTTGAACCGCGCGCCGGCCGCACGCCGCTCGTCGGCGGGCAGCGCACCGAGCCCGCGCATCAGCCCGGTCACCGCACCCTGGCGACCGAGATATTTGACACGCACCTGTTCGAGTGCGTCGGGCGAGTCGGCGGCGGCGATTTCGCCGAGCCCGGCCTCCGCCACCTGTTGCGGGTCGTCCATGAGAAATCCTCAGACCTCGAAGCAATAGAAAAAGGGGCCGACTGCGGCCCCCTTGTGACTCACGGCAGAGTCCAGGCAGGGCCGTCTACGTGCCGCTCCGTATAAATCGGCCCCCTTGCCCCTCACCCTCCCGCGCCTGCGGCGCGGGCCCCTCCCTCTCCCCGCACGCGGGGCGAGGGGTATGCAACGCACTCATTATCGCCGCCTGCGCGGAGAGGGCCGGGGTGCGGGGCAGATCGCGGGACATCATTCCGCCGCGACCGGCGCCGTATCGATCGCCGACTTCGCCGTCGCGACGATGCCGGCGAACGCCTCCGGCTCGCGGATCGCGATGTCGGACAGCACCTTGCGGTCGAGCTCCAGCCCGGCAAGCTTCAGCCCGTGGATGAATTGCGAATAGGTCAGGCCGTGCTCTCGCACGCCGGCATTGATCCGCTGAATCCACAAGCCGCGGAAATCGCGCTTCTTGTTGCGGCGGTCGCGATAGGCGTAGCGCAGCGCCTTTTCGACGCGTTCGAGCGCAATGCGGTAGGCCTTGCTGCCGCGCCCGCGATAACCCTTGGCGAGGTCGAGGACCTTCTTGTGGCGCGCATGGCTGGTAGTGCCGCGCTTGACCCGGGCCATCGCTCAGCCCCTCAGATACGGCATGTAGGTCAGCACGAGCGTCGTGTCGCCGGGCCTGAGCGTCACCTTGCCCCGCGCCTTGCGCTTCATCGATTTCGGCTTCGAGATCAGCCGGTGCCGCTTGTGCGCGACGTTCATCGTGATCTTGCCGGTCGCGGTGCGGCCAAAGCGCTTTTTGGCGCCGCTCTTGGTCTTCAGCTTGGGCATTTCGGTTCCTGCGTGCTGTGGCGGCCAGGCATGCCCTCTGGCGCGCCTCCGCGCGGGCCCGCCGCCGATTGAGCGGCGGGTTATACCGGCGAGCCTCGCCGAGCGCAAGGCGCGCTCACAGCGCTGGCGCGGCCCGATTGGGCGACGCAAGATGCCGCTTATCCCAGCCTGGAGCGGGAATGGCGATCCTGTTCAAGACCACGCCGGCGGCGATGACGCGCTGGCGGCCGCATCTGACGGCGGCATTTTCCGGACACGAGGTGCGGCTGTGGCCGGACATCGGCGATCCCGTCGCCATCGACTACGCGCTTGTCTGGCACCCAGAGCCCGGTCTGCTCGCCAGCCTGCCCAACCTGAGGCTGATCGTCTCGCTCGGCGCCGGCGTCGACCATATCCTGCGCGACCCTCTCTTGCCGCCGAGCGTGCCGATCCTGCGGCTGCTCGACCCGTACATGACCGACGCAATGAGCGAATACGTGATACTCAACGTGCTGCGACTGCATCGGCAGGACATCGACTATCGCGCGCAGCAGGCCGCCGCCGAATGGCGCGAGCGCGACCAAAAGAACGCGGCCGAGCGCACCGTCGGCATCCTCGGCTTTGGCACGCTGGGCCGGGACGCCGCCCGCAAGCTCAAGATGATCGGCTTCGAGGTCGCGGGCTGGAGCCGCACGGCGCGCGACGTACCGGGTTTCCGCACCTACGTCGGCGATGCCGGCCGCGATGCGCTGCTCGCGCGCAGCGAGATCCTGGTTTCGCTGCTGCCAATGACGGCCGCGACGGAAAACATCCTCGATGCCGCACTGTTCGCGCGGTTGCCGCGCGGCGCCGGCCTGGTCAACGCCGGCCGCGGACGCCAGCTGGTCGAGGCCGACCTGCTCGCGGCGCTCGACTCCGGGCAGCTGTCGGCCGCCGTGCTCGACGTCTTTCGCGACGAACCGCTGCCGCCGGAGCATCCGTTCTGGTGTCACCCGCGCATCGTCGTGACGCCGCATGTCGCGGCCGAAACGCACCCACCGACCGCGCTGCCGATCATTGCCGCAGCGATCCGCGATTTCGAAGCGGGGCGGCCGGTCGCCAACATGGTCGACGCTAAAAGAGGTTACTGACGCAGGCTCGCGAGCAGGTCTTGCAGTGCGGCTTTGTCGGCGTCCTTTGCTATGGGAATCGCAAATTCGAGGTGGGTCGCCACCGCGGCAAACCGCTCGCGCAGCTTGCCGGCGATCTCGTCATGCGTGCCGATCACCGCGTAACGGTCGAGCATCTCGTCGCTGACATGGGCCGGCATCTCGTCCCAGCGCTGTGCCCGCGAATAGGTTTGCAGAGTCCGCGCGACCTCGCCGTAACCCTGCGACTCGAACGCGATCAGATAGGTCGGCGTCGAGGCATAGAATGCGATCCGCGCCCGCACGTCACGCACCCGCGCCGCGAGCCCGGCTTTGTCCGGCGCGGTTGCGATCAGCGGCATCACCGCCATCTCGAATTCAGCAAGCTCGCGTCCGTTCTTGGCCGCGCCCTTCCGCGCGGCGGGCAGCATGAGATCCGCAATGTATTGCGGGGTACACACGGGATGGGCGCGGATGCCGTCGGCAACCTCGCCGGCGACCTGGCACATATACGGGTTGACCGCAGCGAGCTGGATCGGGATGTGCGGATGGGCGATCGGCGGCGGCGCGAACAGCGGCACCATCAGGCTCAGCGTGTAGTGCTCGCTCCGGTAGTCGAGCTTGCTGCCGCCGGCCTGCCAGCACGTCCAGATCGCGCGCAGCGCGCCGACATAGTCGCGCATCCACGGGCCTGCTGGCGACCAGCGCATGCCGTAGCGGCGCTCGATATGCCCCTTGACCTGGCTGCCGAGCCCCAACGTGAACCGCCCGTTCGACAAGCGCTGCAGGGTCCACGCCGCAAGCGCCGTTACCGCGGGCGCGCGCGGGAAGGCAATCGCGACGCCGGTCGCGAGACCGATCCGCCTGGTCGTATGGGCAGCGAGCGCCAAGACGGTAAACGGGTCGTCCTTGGTCTCCTCGGTGACGATCCGGTCATAGCCGAGCGCCTCGGCGAGCCGTGCCTCGTCGCCGACGCGCGCGAGATCGAGCACCCCAGCAGCCGCGCGCAAACCCGGATCGAGATGGCCGAGCGGAAGCTGGGTCTCGATCTTCATTGCCGCCCCGTCTTGACTTGGAGGAAAGGTTAGCTAAGTTATATAGCTAAGTCAGGAGAAAAAGAAGGTGACCGAGCCGGTTTCGATACACGCCGCCAAGACGCATCTGTCGCGCCTTATCGCACGCGCCGAGGCCGGGGAGGAGATC
>JAFAWI010000045.1 GCA_019241915.1 Alphaproteobacteria bacterium | reverse complement strand
TGTCGGCAACTTTGTCGAGGTGAAGGCGACCCGGCTCGGCAAGGGCGCCAAGGCCAATCACCTCTCCTATCTCGGCGACAGCGAGGTCGGCGCCGGAGCCAAGGCCAATCACCTCTCCTATCTCGGCGACAGCGACATCGGCGGCGGCACCAATATCGGCGCCGGCACGATCACCTGCAATTATGACGGGTTCGGCAAGCACCGCACGGTGATCGGCGAGAACGCGTTCATCGGCTCCAACACGGCGCTGGTCGCGCCGGTGACGGTGGGCGACGGCGCCTATGTTGCGACCGGCAGCGTCGTCACCACCGACGTGCCGGCCGATGCGCTGTCCATCGCCCGCGCCCGCCAGGTCGACAAGCCCGGCCGGGCACGTGCGTTGCGCGCGAAGCTCAAAGCGGCCAGACGCTGATGTGCGGCATCGTTGGGATCATCTCGAAGCATTCGGTCGCCGGGGCGCTGGTCGAAGGGCTGCGGCGGCTCGAATACCGCGGTTACGATTCGGCCGGGGTGGCGACGTTGATCGACGGCCGGATCGAGCGCCGTCGCGCCGAGGGCAAGCTCGACAACCTTGCGGTCCGCCTCGAGCGCGAGCCGATGCCGGGGACGATCGGCATCGCGCACACGCGCTGGGCGACGCACGGCTTGCCGATCGAGAAGAACGCGCACCCGATCGCGACCCACAAGCTCGCGGTCGTCCATAACGGCATCATCGAGAACTACCAGACGCTGCGTCATGAGCTGGGCGGCCTCGGCTACGAGTTCCGCACCGACACCGATACCGAAGCGGTGGCGATCATGGCGACGCGCTACCTGGCCGAGGGCGCGGCGCCCGCCGAGGCGGTGGAGCGGACGCTGGCGCGGCTCGACGGCGCGTTCGCGTTGGTCTTTCTGTTCGCCGGCGAGCACGACCTGTTGATCTGCGCTCGCAAGGGGCCGCCCTTGGCGATCGGCTATGGCGACGGCGAGATGTTCATCGGCTCCGACGCGCTGGCGCTGGCGCCGCTGACCCGCAGGATCGCCTATCTCGAAGACGGCGACTGGGCGGTGGTGACCTCGCGTGAGGTGACGATTTTCGACCGGCGTAACGCCAAGACCAAGCGCCGCATCTACGATACGGCTGTGTCCGGCGCGCTGATCGGCAAGGGTAATTTCCACCACTTCATGCAAAAGGAGATTTTCGAGCAGCCGGCCGTGATCGGCGACACGCTGCACGCGATGATCCACCCGACCACCGGCACCATCCACCTGCCGGCCCTGCCGTTCGCGCTCGGCGATGTGACCAAGGCGACGATCCTCGCCTGCGGCACGTCCTACAACGCCGGGCTCGTCGCCAAATACTGGTTCGAGCGGATTGCCCGCATCCCGGTCGAGATCGACATCGCCTCGGAGTTCCGTTACCGCGCGCCCGACATGCCGAAGGGCGGCATGGCGATCGTGATCTCGCAATCGGGCGAAACGGCCGACACGCTGGCAGCGCTGCGCTACTGCAAGGAGCAGCGGCAGAAGATCGTCGCGGTCGTCAACCAGCCGGAAAGCTCGATCGCGCGCGAAGCCGACATCGTGCTGCCGACACTCGCGGGCCCCGAGATCGGCGTCGCCTCAACCAAGGCGTTCACTACGCAGCTGGCGGTGCTGGCCGCGCTGACCGTGGCGCTGGCGCGCGCCCGCGGCACCGCCGACAAGGCGCGGGAAAGCGCGCTCGCGCAACAGCTCGCCGAGATTCCGGCGCGCGCCGCCGAGGTGCTCAACCACGACGAGCGCATCCGCGAGATTGCGGCCGAGATCGCCAAGGCGCGGGACGTGCTCTATCTCGGCCGCGGCAGCGCCTATCCGCTGGCCCTCGAAGGCGCGCTGAAGCTCAAGGAGATCAGCTACATCCATGCCGAGGGCTATGCCGCCGGCGAGATGAAGCACGGGCCGATCGCGCTGATCGACGACAACGTGCCGGTGATCGTGCTGGCGCCGCCCGACGATCTGTTCGAAAAGACGCTGTCGAATGTCGAAGAGGTCATGGCGCGGGGCGGCCGCGTGGTGATGATCTCGGACGCCGCCGGGGTGGCGCGGCTGCACGACCGCCTCGCCTTCGGCATCGCCATCCCCGACTGCGCGCCGTTTGTCGCGCCGCTGCTCTATGCGATCCCGATCCAGCTGCTTGCCTACCACACCGCGGTCATCAAAGGCACCGATGTCGACCAGCCGCGCAACCTGGCCAAGAGCGTGACGGTGGAGTGATTACCGCTCGACTTCGGCTCTACGGAGGCTCCCGTTGATCCCTCGGATGGGCTTTCCAGCGCATCGCGCGCCGCGCTTATGTGGTCATGCAGCTGTCGTTCAGGCGTTCGTACAGCAGACGATCGAGTTGTTCGGACTGCCGCCCAATCGCGCCTCCTGTTACCGGACGCGGTAACGGGAGGTGACCTCCTGTTCTTACTGTGGGCGGCAAGCTTGCACAGGGCCGGCGCGGCTCGTACCTAATCCTTTAAGACTGCGGCCGGCGCGCCGCTTGACCTGAGGGAGGGTGCGATGCAGCTGCAGGACCAGAAGCTCTTCCGCGAGCAATGCTATGTCGACGGCAAATGGGTCGATGGGCTGAACCGCGGCACGATCGCGGTCACCAACCCGGCCAACGGCGAAACCCTTGGCACGGTGCCGCGCATGGGCGCCGAGGAGACCCGCCAGGCGATCGAAGCCGCCGACCGCGCCTTGCCGGGCTGGCGCGCCAGGACCGCCAAGGAGCGGGCGCAGGTGCTGCGCAAATGGTTCGATCTGATGATGGCGAACCAGGAGGACCTGGCCACGTTGATGACCGCCGAGCAGGGCAAGCCCTTGGCCGAGTCGAAGGGCGAGATCGCCTATGCCGCGGCCTTCATCGAATGGTTCGGCGAGGAGGGCAAGCGCATCTATGGCGACACGATCCCGGCGCACGCCTCGGACAAGCGCATCATTGTGACAAAAGAGCCGATCGGCGTATGCGCGGCGATCACGCCGTGGAATTTCCCGGCCGCGATGATCACCCGCAAGGCGGGCCCGGCTTTGGCCGCCGGCTGCACGATGGTGCTGAAGCCGGCAACCGCCACC
>JAFAWI010000551.1 GCA_019241915.1 Alphaproteobacteria bacterium | reverse complement strand
GCCGTGCCGATCTACCAGACCGCGGCCTACGAGTTCGACAGCGCCGAGCACGGCGCCGCGCTGTTCAATCTCGAAGCGCCCGGCTTTCGCTACAGCCGCATCAACAATCCGACGGTCGATGTGCTCGACAAGCGGGTCGCCGCGCTCGAAGGCGGCGTCGGCGCGCTCTGCGTCGCCTCGGGGCAGGCGGCGCTGCACTACGCGATCCTCAACCTGACCGAGGCCGGCAGCAACATCGTCACGGTGCCGCAGCTTTACGGCACCACGCACACGCTGTTCTCGCACCTGCTGCCGAGCTTTGGCATCGGTGTGAAGTTCGCCAAGTCGGACAGCCCGGCCGACATCGAGCCGTTGATCGACGCCGACACCCGCGCGGTGTTCTGCGAAAGCGTCGGCAACCCGGCGGGGAACATCTGCGACATCGAGGCGCTGGCCGAGGTGGCGCATGGCGGCGGGGTGCCGCTCGTCGTCGACAACACCGTGGCGACGCCGATCCTGTTGCGCCCGATCGCGTGGGGCGCCGATGTCGTGGTGCATTCGCTGACCAAGTTCATGGGCGGCCACGGCACGACGCTCGGTGGTGCGATCGTCGACAGCGGCACGTTCCCCTGGAATCAGCACGCCGCGCGGTTTCGCCAGTTTTGCGAGCCCGACGCGTCGTATCACGGGCTCGTCTACACCGACCATTTTGGCGCCGGCGCCTACATCGCGCGCTGCCGCAGCGTCTATCAGCGCACGACCGGCTCGGTGCTGTCGCCGCTCAGCGCGTTCCTGTTGCTGCAGGGGGTCGAGACCGTGGCGCTCAGGGTTGAGCGGCATGTCGAGAATGGGCGCAAGGTCGCCGAGTTCCTGCGCGGCGACAAGCGCGTCGCCTGGGTCAATTACGTCGGCTTTGCCGACAACCCGTATCACCCTTTGGCCGAAAAGTATCTCGGCGGCAAGGCGTGCTCGCTGCTGACCTTTGGCACGCAAGGCGGGTTCGCCGGCGGCACGCGGTTCTACAACGCGCTCAAGCTGGTGAAGCGGCTGGTCAATCTTGGCGACGCCAAATCGCTGGCCTGCCACCCGGCGTCGACGACGCATCGCCAGATGGCGCCGGACGACCAGGTGAAGGCCGGGGTGCTGCCGGAAATGATCCGGCTCAGCATCGGCATCGAGCATATCGACGACATCGTCGCCGACCTCGACCAGGCGCTGGCCGCGGCGGCGCGGGGCTGAGGCCATGCCGTTACTCGCGTTCGACCCTCAAAGTCCGACGGGCGTTGTCGTCGGGCTGGTCAACAACATGCCCGATGCGGCGCTCAAGACGACCGAGTGGCAAGTGCGCGACCTGCTGTCGCGCGCGACGGGCGACGATCCGGTGGCGCTGCGGATTTTTTCGTTGCCCGAGGTGCCGCGGGGTCCAGCCGGCCTCGACCATGTCCGGCTGCACCACGAGCCGATCGCGGCTTTGTGGCGCGACGGGGTCGACGGGCTGATCGTCACCGGCACCGAACCCAAGGCCGAGCGCTTTGAGGACGAGCCGTATTGGCCGGCGCTGGCGCGGCTGATCGACTGGGCCGAGGACAACACCGTGTCGACCATCTGGTCGTGTCTGGCGTCGCACGCCGCGGCTTACCGGCTCGACGGGATCGCGCGGCAACCGCTCGGCGGCAAGATGTTCGGCGTGTTCGCGTGCAGCGGCGCGGCGGACCACAAGCTACTGCGCGGGCTGACGAGGTGGCAGACGCCGCATTCCCGGCTCAACGGCATTGCCGAGAGCGAGCTGGCCGCGGCGGGCTACCGGGTGCTGTCCCGCTCGGCCGAGGCGGGGGTCGATCTCTTCGTCAAGCAGCGCAACAGCCTCTTTGTCTTTCTGCAAGGCCACCCCGAATACGACGCCACCGCGCTGTTCGGCGAATACCGCCGCGACGTGCGGCGGTTTCTCGCCGGCGAGAACGAGCATTATCCGGAGCTGCCGAGCGGCTGCTTTGACGCGGCGGCGACGGACGCGCTGCTTGCCTTCCGCGTGCGGGCGCTGGCGGCGCGCGATCCGGGGCTGCTCGAACAGTTTCCCGCCGCCGCGGTCGGCCGCCGGCTGGCCGCGCCGTGGCGCGACGCGGCGGCGCGGCTCTACCGCAACTGGCTCGACTGCCTGCGCCAGCCGCCGGCTCGACGGGAAGCGCCGGCACGCGCGGCCGCCTGAGATGAGCGGCCCCGGCGACCGCACCGGATCGGCCCTGTTTCCGCCGCGAGACGAGCGGCAGCGGGGCGACGACCGGCTGACGGCGGCATTGCTCGCGGCGGCGGCGCGAACGGCGAGCGGTGCGGCGACACCCGATTTCGACCGCGAGGCGTTCGGCCGGGCGCTGGCCGAGTTCGACTTTGCGGCGCCGCAACCGCTCGACGATGTGCTCGACTGGACGATCGCGCAGCTCGAACACGGCGTCACCCATATGACGCATCCGCGCTATTTTGGCTTGTTCAACCCGGCGCCGACGTTTCCGGCGCAATGCGCGGACCGCGTCGCCGCGGTGTTCAACCCGCAGCTCGCGACCGCGACCACCTCGCCCGCCGCGGTGGCGATCGAGAACCATGTCATCGCCCAGGTCGCCCGCCGCGCCGGGCTGCCGCGGCAGACGGTCGGGCACTTCACCAGCGGCGGCGCGGAAGCCAACTTCACCGCGCTGATTTGCGCGCTGACCGCGGCGCATGACGGGTTCGCCGCGCAAGGGGCGCGCGCCTTCACCGGCCAGCCGGTGCTCTACGCGTCGCGCGAAAGCCACCTTGCCTGGTTCAAGATCGCGCACCAGGCCGGCATCGGGCGCGACGCGGTGCGGCTGGTCGCGACCGACGGCACCGGGCGGCTCGACCCGGCCGCGCTCGCCGCGGCGATCGCCGAGGACAGCGCGGCCGGCCGCGTTCCGGTGATCGCGGTCGCCACCGCCGGCACCACCAACGCCGGGATGATCGACCCGCTTGCCGCCTGCGCCGAGATTGCGCGTCGCGAGCGGCTGTGGCTGCATGTCGACGCCGCCTGGGCCGGTGCCCTCATCGCCTCGGACAAGCACAAGACCGCGCTCGATGGGATCGCGGCCGTGGACTCGCTGACGATCGACGCGCACAAATGGTTCGCAGCGACGATGGGCTGCGGCATGTTCTTCACCACGCG
>JAFAWI010000431.1 GCA_019241915.1 Alphaproteobacteria bacterium | reverse complement strand
CGGCATCGGCCTCGCCAACCCGATCGAGAAGGCAGCCTCGCCGGGCCAGGAATTCGCCGAAATCCGCTTCCACCCCAGCGGCAATGCGATGCTGCTGATGGGCAGCAAAAACCAGGGCCAGGGCCACGAAACCGTGTTCAAGCAGGTCTTGCATGAGCGGCTCGGTCTCGACCCGGCGCAGGTTCAATATATCGACGGCGATACAGACCGGGTCGCGTTTGGCATCGGCACCAACGGCTCGCGCTCGACCGTGATCGGCGGTTCGGCGCTGTGGATGGCAGCCGACAAGGTGATCGCCAAAGGCAAGAAGATCGCCGCGCATCTGCTCGAAGCCGCCGAGGCCGACATCGAGTTTACCGACGGCGATTTCGCGGTGGGCGGCACCGACCGCCGGCTGTCGATCACCGATGTCGCGAAAGCGTCGTTCCAGGCGGCGCGGCTGCCCAAGGAGCTGGAGGGCGGGCTTTACGAGACCGGCACCTTCTCGCCCGACGACAACACCTACCCCAACGGCTGCCACATCTGCGAGGTCGAGATCGACCCCGAGACCGGCGCGCTCGACATTGTCCGCTATGTCGTGATCGACGATGTCGGCACGGTGGTGAACCCGGTCGGCCTCAAGGGTCAGATCCACGGGGGGGTCGCGCAGGGCCTCGGCCAGGCGCTGATGGAGGAGGTCGTCTACGATCGGGAGTCCGGACAGAACCTGAGCGGCAGCTTTATGGACTACGCGATGCCCCGCGCCGACGTGATGCCATACATGGAAATCCACTCGAACCCGGTGCCGACCAAGCGCAACCCTTTGGGCGCCAAGGGCGCGGGCGAAGCCGGCACGGTCGGTGCGCTGCCCGCGATCGTCAACGCGGTGATCGACGCGCTGAGTCCGCTCGGGGTCACCAGCCTCGACATGCCCGCAACACCCGCGCGCATCTGGCAGGCAATCCGGGCAGCACGGGCCTAGCCGCGGCCGCTGAATCGGGAAACCTGGCCGTCGTCCCGGCCCGAGTCGGTGTCCGCGGATAGCGGGTTTCGCAAATGCCCGATGACAGCGACCAGGCGTCTACAGCCGCTGGCCGCGTGCGAGCCGCGGGCGGTCGCCGAGCGCACCCATCGCGTGGTGCATCAAAAGCCGCTTGAGCGGCGGCAGCCGGTTGACCGCGGCGAGGCCGAGGTCGCGCGCCAGCTTGACCGGCGCGCTGCTGTTCGAGAATAGCCGGTTGAGGCCGTCGGTGACCGCGGCGAGCACAACTGAGTCGAGCCGCCGCCAGCGCTGATAGCGCTCCAGCACGCTGTCATCGCCGATGTCGAGACCGAGCCGGCGCGCGTCGACCACCGCTTCGGCGAGCGCCGCCACGTCGCGGATGCCGACATTGAGACCCTGCCCGGCAATCGGGTGGATCACGTGCGCGGCCTCGCCGACCAGCGCCAGCCGCCGCGCCACATAGCGCTCGGCCTGCATCAACGACAGCGGGTAGGCCCAGCGCGGCCCGACCGGCTCCGCCGCGCCGAGGAAATCGCCGAAGCGCGCGCGCAGCTCGGCGGCAAACTCCGCCTCAGGCAGCGCCATCAGCCGCGGCGCCAGCGCCGCGCGCTCGGTCCACACAACGGACGACCTGTTGCCTGTCATCGGCAGGATCGCGAACGGGCCGGCCGGCAGGAAGTGCTCGACCGCGATCCCGGCGTGCGGCCGCTCGTGCGCGACGGTCGTGACGATGCCGATCTGGTCGTAGCGCCATTCGGTGGCGCCGATACCCGCCGCCTTGCGCAGCGGCGAATCCTTGCCGTCGGCCGCGGCCACGAGGCGGACGCGCAGCATGGTGCCGTCGCCCAGCACCGCGAGGGCGGCGCTGTCGTCGCGGGTCACCGTCTCGACCGTCTGCGGCGCGAGCAGCTGCAACGCCGGCGACGCGCGGGCGCGTTCGAACAACGCGCGGCGCAGTACCCGGTTCTCGACGATGTAGCCGAGCGGCGTCGCCTCGTATTCCGCCGGCCCCAACTCGCGATGGTCGTAATGCAGGAACAGCGGCGAGCCGTCGTCGGCGACGCGGATTTCGCGGATCGGCTCGGCTTCTCGGGCGATGGCGGGCCATAACCCGGCCGCCTCGAGCACCAGCTTCGAGCCGTAGGCGATCGCCGAGGTACGCCCGTCGAACCCCTCGCCGAGCATTGTCGCCGGGTCGAGCCGGTCGACAACAGCGGTCGTCAACCCGACAGCGGCGCAGGCAATGCCGAGCAGCAGGCCATTGAGCCCGCCGCCCGCCACCAGCAGCTCGACATCGTCTGCCATGCGCGAAAACATGGGCACCCCGGCGGCCGCTTTCCACAAGCGCGATTCACGCGGACGGCCGCTTGAAAGCTCGGTTGACTCACACCTTGAACGAGCCTACCTACCGCGGCGGCGGCGCCTTGGCGCCTCCAGTGCAGAAGGTGAATGCGGACAATGGAAAGCCACAGTCGACCTAGAAGCCACGGACCGGTCCGTGCCCCGTCGATTGTGACGGCTTCCGACTAACGGGGTCCCCACCCTTAGCCGCGCCGCCCGGTTGGCGGGCGCGGCGAAAGGGTCTTGACCCATGACGTTGCCGATCTTTGGGAGCGAGTGCGTTCCCGACATCCGCGACATCCGTACCGGCCGTCCTCCTGCTCAGCCGAGTACGACTGTCCTGCCGGATCCGAACAACAACCTCGTCGAGCTTTCGGCCTCGACCGCTTGCCATGACGCCGGGGCTTTCGGCACCTACACCCAAGGCCCGCCAGGACTATGGGACCACCCTGCTTTGGACGCCTGGAGATGTATTACAGCATCCCGGTGTTTAGCGTTATGCAGCTGACCGCCGACTATCGGTTCGTCAACAACCCGGCTTACAACCGCGGCGAGCGAGACCCGGTCTCTGTCTTGGGCCTTCGCGCTCACATCGCGTCCTGAGGGAGACATTTATGGACCCGCGGGAAATCGTCCTCCGCCTCGGGACCGCTCTCGTATTCGGCGCGGCCATCGGCTTTGAGCGGCAATGGCGGCAGCGCATGGCGGGGCTTCGGACCAACGCGCTCGTCTCGCTCGGTGCCGCCGGTTTCGTGGTGTTCTCCGCCCTCGTGAGCAACGACAATAGCCCGACGCGCGTCGCCGCGCAGATCGTCTCCGGGATCGGCTTTCTCGGGGCCGGTGTGATCCTTCGCGAAGGCATCAATATCCGGGGTCTCAATACCGCCGCGACCCTTTGGTGCTCGGCGATGGTCGGAACCTTCGCGGGAGCCGGCCTCATCGTCGCCAGCGCCATCGCGGGAGCTTTCGTGGTGGGCACGAACCTGTTTCTGCGGCCGATCGTGAGGCTCGTGAACCGGCAACCCTTCGGGGCGGTGGAGATGGAAACACACTACTCGGTCGAACTGCGATGTCGGGGGCAGGAAGAAGCGCACATCCGCGCTCTTTTGCTTCAAGCGGCGGCGAGTGCCGGCCTGAGCCTCCGTCGGCTAACGAGCGAAAATTTGGAGGACTCGCCCCAAGTCACGGTGAGTGCGCTGCTCGTTTCGGCGAACCGCAACGACACCGCTGTGGAACAGATCATCGGGCGAATGAGCCTCGAAGGCTTTGTCAGCGCAGCACATTGGCAGGGGGCACAAATAGCGGCTGAGAATTGAACGCGGGTGCAAGTGACCGACGCCCTGCGCGAGTGGCGCGAGCTTGCCCGCAATGACAGCCATGAGATGATGACGTAGGGTTCGCGGCGAAATATGGGTTAAGGATCGACGCCGTGCCGCTCAATCCCGAAGTCGACACGCTCAGCGACTACCCGTTCGAGGCGCTGCGCGGCCTCTTGAACCCGGTGACGCCGCGGGTCAACGACGCGCCCATCCTGATGTCGGTGGGCGAGCCGCAGCATCAGCCTCCGGCGCTGTTGACCGAGACGCTGGCTGCGCATGCGCACGAATGGAACAAATATCCGCCGATGGCCGGGACGCCCGAGCTGCGCCAGGCGATCGTCGATTGGCTGACCTGGCGCTACAAGCTGCAGCCCGGCGCGCTCGACCTCGACCGCCACATCTGCACGCTCGCCGGCACCAAGGAAGGGCTTTACCTGTTCTCATCGGTGGTGGTGCCGCGCGAGAAGGCCGGGCAAAAGCCGGTCGTGCTGGTGCCCAACCCCTATTACCTCGTCTACAACGGGGCGGCGACGATGGCCGGCGCCGAGGCCGTCTTCCTCGACGGCACGCGCGACAACGGTTTCCTGGCCGACATCGACGCGATCCCGCGAGCGACGCTCGAGCGCTGCGCGCTGATGTACCTGTGCTCGCCGTCAAACCCTCAGGGCACGATCGCGAGTCTCGATTACCTGACAAAGGCGATCCGGCTGGCGCGCGAATACGATTTTGTGCTCGCCGCCGACGAGTGCTACGCCGAGCTCTACGATTCGCAGCCGCCGCCCGGAGCGCTCGAAGCGTGCCAGGCGCTGGGCGGCGATTTCAGCAACGTCATCGTGTTTCATTCGCTGTCGAAACGGTCGAGCGCGGCAGGCCTGCGCTCCGGTTTCGCCGCCGGCGACCCGCGTCTCATTGCCGAGTTCAAGCGCCTTCGCGATTTCGGCGGCTGTCAGGTGCCGCTGCCGATCCAACGGGCGGCGACCGCGTTGTGGCGCGACGAGGCGCATGTGGTCGAGAACCGCGCGCTCTATCGGCGCAAATTCGACCTCGCCGAGACCGCTTTTGCCGGGCGCTACGGCTTCTACAGACCCGCTGGCGGCTTCTTCCTGTGGCTCGACGTCGGCGACGGCGAGGCGGCGGCGCTGCGGCTGTGGCGCGACGCGGCGATCCGGGTGCTGCCCGGCGGGTACACCGCGCGGACGGCGAATGCTGGCTTCAACCCGGGGAGCGAGTATATTCGGGTGGCGGTCGTCCATGACGAGGCGACGCTCGACGCTGCGTTCGCGCGGATGCGCCGGGTGTTGTAGCGCCACGCGGGACGCGCGGCAGGTCCTTTCGGGGGGAAGGCCCGGCCGCTATGCGCGGAAGTGGTTGGGGGACCACACGATGGCGAAATCGGCGCCTTTTCTCGCCCGCGGCCTCGGCCGGCGGGTGAGCCGGCAGGTCAACAGCTGGAGCGAGATGGTCGCGGCCGGCAAGCGGCGGCTGCTCGAAGGGCTGGGCTCGGCGCTGGTGCTCGTTTCGTTTCTGCTGGCGCTGGCGCTGCTGACCTACAACCCGGCCGACCCGTCGCTCGACACCGCGTCGAACACGCCGGCGACCAATTTTCTCGGCCGCGACGGCGCCATTCTCGCCGATCTGCTGATCCAGGGTATCGGCATGGCGGCGTTCCTGATCCCGCTGATCCTGCTCGGCTGGGCGTTCCGGCTTCTGCTGCAGCGCACGCTGCGGCGCATGCCGCGCCGTTTGGCGACGATCGTGCCGGCGCTGGCGCTCGCCGCTTTCGCCTGCGCCGTGTTGCGCGCCGCGCCGCTGCCGACGCCGGCCGGCGTCGGCGGCATCGTCGGCTGGACGCTGCTGCGCGGGGCCGCAGCGCTCGGCGCAGGCGGCATCGCCCTGCCGTTGGCGATGGGGGCGGCAGCGCTGGTGGCGCTGCTGCTGCTCTCGATCATGGGCCTGTCGCGCGGCGATTGGCGCGATATCGGCAGCGGTGCCGGCCGCGGGGCGGCACGCCTCGCGCTGGTATCGGGCCAGGGCGCCCGGGTTGGCACCGCGGCGGCGCTCGGTTTCGGCCGGCATGTCGTCACAAGCTGGCGCGCGGCCTACCGCGCGCGGCGAGCGACGCCGGCCTCGGTGCGCGCGCTGGGGCCGGCGCAGCCGCTGCCATGGACGCCGCAGGCGGCGGCGCAAGCGCGCCGCGAGCCGCATTTCCCCACGCCCCGGCCGCAAGCCGCGACAGTCGCGTCCGCGGCGCCCGCTGCCGACGAAGGCGGCGCCACCGGACGTCTTGTCCGACTGGTGCTGCCGGGCACCCGTTCGGTCAGTTCCGGCCGGCGCGCCGAACAGGAGCGTCAGCCGGTGCTCGATCTTGGCGGCCAGCCGATCCTGCCGCCGATCGATTTGTTGACCAGGCCGCC
>JAFAWI010000362.1 GCA_019241915.1 Alphaproteobacteria bacterium | reverse complement strand
TGACACATAAGCCATCGGGAATTTGGTTTTGGTTCTATGAGTACCCTAATGAGGACGATTGGCTTAAATCCGATAGCGTCACATACCGCGACAATCCAGGTTGGAAAGGCGACAGAAATCTCCTCGCCTCATCTGCCAAGAGTGCAGCCGTGGCGAGAGGAATGACGGCCCGCCGGCCGGTCACAGCTTAAGATGAGCAATGGCTCTACCGGCGTGGGTAGCCGAACTCGGCATTGCTGCCCAGGTATTCATAGCCTTCGCAGCCGTCTACGGGGAGAAGATCAGGGGCCGATTGGCGAAGCCGCGACTGCACATCGTTCTGGCTCAGGCCGAAGGAGAGCGAGAGCCCAGGGAAATTGGCGGCGCCGTGATGATGGTCGGTTATCATCGGCTGCACATTCGCAATGGAATGCGCTACTCGGTCGCCAACGAGGTTCAGGCCTTCGCCACAAAGATTGAGCGCCTGCAACCGACCGGCGATATCCAAACCGAATTTTCGGGCGCGGCTCCTTTAAGCTGGCAACATCAGGCGCTTTATCCGAGCGCCCGCAACATCGGCCACACAACCATCGCATCCGTTGATCTGCTCTATGTCACGGCCGACGAGGTTCACCTGGCCTCGGTTGAACCTAAACCGGAAAGCCTCGGCGGCGGATGGCGCGGCGAGGTTCATGTTTGGATTACCGTTATCGCGCGCGGGCTGAACGCGGAAAGCATGCCGGTGCGCCTGCAAATCCGCCGCGGGGGAGAACCTCGACGATTCTCCGTTTCGCTTGTGCGATAAGCCTCTATGAAAGAGCCAACGATGTCCTCCCCCCGCCCCTTGTCCGGTCTGGTCGTGGTCGAGATCGGCCACAGCATCGCCGCGCCTTATGCCGGGATGGTCCTCGGCGAAATGGGCGCCGCGGTGATCAAGGTCGAGAACCCGAAGGGCGGCGACGCCTGCCGCGGCTGGGGGCCGCCCTTCGCCGAGGGCGCGGCGACCTGCTTTCACGCAGTCAACCGCGGGAAGCAGGGCATCGCCTGCGACCTCGCCGACCCGGCGCAGGCGGCCGCGCTCAAACAGCTGATCCTCGAGCGCGCCGACGTCGTCGTCCACAACCTCAAATTCGGTGCGCTCGACAAATACGGGCTGGCGCCGGCGGCGCTGGTCGCCGCAAAGCCGAGCCTTGTCTGCTGCAGCCTCAACGCGTTCGGCGCCGTGGGGCCGCTGCGCGACCGGCCCGGCTACGACCCGATGATGCAGGCCTATTCCGGGCTGATGAGCCTCCTCGGCGAGGATGGCCGTCCGCCGGTGCGGGTCACCGCGTCGATCATCGACATGGGCACCGCCAACTGGGCCGTCGTCGGCATTCTCGCCGCGCTGCGCGAGCGCGACCGCACCGGTAAGGGCGGAATCGTCGACACTTCGCTCTACGAGACCTCGCTGGCGCTGATGAGCATCCTGATGGCCGACCATCTCGCCACCGGGGAGGTGCCGGCGCGGTACGGCTCCGGCGTGCCGATGATCGTCCCCTACCAGGCGTTCGAGGCGAAGGACGGGTTCATGATGGTCGCGGCGGGCAACGACAATCTGTTCCGCCGCCTGGCTGTGGCGCTCGGCCGGCCGAGCCTCGCCGACGACCCGCGCTTTGCCACGAACGGTGACCGCGTCGGCAACCGCGCCGCGCTGGTCGCGATCCTCGCCGACATCTTCAAGACGCAAACGCGCGCGCATTGGGCGGCGCTGCTCGAGGCGCAGGGCATCCCCAACGGCCCGATCAATACGATGGACCAGGTCGTCGCCGACCCGCAGACCCGGGCGCTCGGCCAGATCCAGCAGCAGGGCGCCTTGTCGCTGGTCGGCCTGCCGCTCTCGTTCGACGGCGTGCGGCCGCCTTTCGCCAAGCGCGCGCCCTCCCTCGGCGAAGACACCGACACGATCCTGGGATAACGCAGATGATCCTCAAATTCGCTGCGGGCGCAGCGGTTGCGCTCGCGCTCGCCGGCTGCGGTATCCTGCAATCGGAGGAGAAGCTGCCGGCGGCCGCGCCTGAGGCGACCGGGGTCGAGCTGACCAAGCAGCAGGGCG
>JAFAWI010000242.1 GCA_019241915.1 Alphaproteobacteria bacterium | reverse complement strand
TGGATCGTCACCGCGGTCTGATTGTCCTCGGCAGTGGAGAAGGTCTGCGATTTCTTGGTCGGGATCGTCGTGTTGCGGTCGATCAGCCGGGTGAATACGCCGCCCAGCGTTTCGATGCCGAGCGACAGCGGGGTCACGTCCAAAAGCAGGACGTCTTTCACCTCGCCCTGCAGCACGCCCGCCTGGATCGCCGCACCGATCGCCACCACCTCGTCGGGGTTGACGCTGCGGTTCGGCTCCTTGCCGAAAAACTGCTTCACGGTCTCGATGACCTTCGGCATGCGGGTCATGCCGCCGACCAGGATCACCTCGTCGATCTCCGACGCCTTGAGCCCGGCATCCTTCAACGCCGCGCCGCAGGGACCGACCGTGCGCTGGATCAGATCGTCGACCAGCGCTTCGAGCTTGGCGCGGCCAAGCTTGATGTTCAGATGCTTGGGTCCGTTCTGGTCGGCGGTGATGAAGGGCAGGTTGACATCGGTCTGCATCGACGACGACAGCTCGACCTTGGCCTTCTCCGCCGCCTCTTTCAGGCGCTGCAAGGCCAGCTTGTCGTTGCGCAGGTCGATGCCCTGCTCCTTTTTGAACTCCTCTGCGAGGTAGTCGATGATCTTTTTGTCGAAATCCTCGCCGCCGAGGAAGGTGTCGCCGTTGGTCGATTTCACCTCAAAGACGCCGTCGCCGATCTCGAGCACCGAGATGTCGAACGTGCCGCCGCCGAGGTCATAGACAGCGATCGTGCCGGAACCCTTTTTTTCCATGCCATAGGCGAGCGCTGCGGCGGTCGGCTCATTGATGATGCGCAGCACCTCAAGCCCGGCGATCTTGCCGGCATCCTTGGTCGCCTGACGCTGCGAATCGTTGAAGTAGGCGGGGACGGTGATGACGGCCTGGGTCACCGTCTCGCCGAGATAGGCCTCGGCGGTTTCCTTCATCTTTTGCAGGATGAAGGCGCTGATCTGCGACGGCGCGTATTTCTTGCCGCGGCTTTCGACCCAGGCGTCGCCATTCTCGCCGGACATGATCTTGTAGGGAACGAGGTCGACGTCCTTCGACACCATCGGGTCGTTGAAGCGCCGTCCGATCAGGCGCTTGATCGCGAAGAACGTGCTCTCGGGATTGGTGACCGCCTGGCGCTTTGCCGCCTGGCCGACAAGCCGCTCGCCCGATTCGGTGAAAGCGACCATCGAGGGCGTGGTGCGGCCGCCCTCGCTGTTTTCGAGGACCTTGGCCTGTTTGCCCTCCATCACGGCGACGCACGAATTCGTGGTGCCGAGATCGATACCGATAACTTTGCTCATGGAGACCTCATGTCAAAAGCAGAACCGAACGGCCCCAAAGGCACCGCCCCGGTCCCCCGGGAACTGACACCAGCCCTGTCGGCTGACCGGTGAGATATAAGCAGGCGATACGGCCGCGACAACCGGCCCCCGCCCATAGAAAACGCAACGTTTGATCGAGTTGAGTGGTCGGCCGTGATCGTTTCCACAAGCCATCGCAACAATATCGGCAGGAACCGCGCATGACGGCGGATTTGCCCGTGGCTGCCGGTTTTGAACGCGTCGCCATCCCGAACGCGGACGTGTTCTACCTTCCGCGCCTCGAACTGAGGCGAAGCGATGCCGAATTGCTGAGGCGGCTGGTCGCCGAGGTTCCTTGGCGCGCCGAGACGGTCATGATGTGGGGCCGGCCGATACGGCAACCGCGGCTGACCGCCTGGTTCGGCGATCCGGGCAGCGACTACACCTATTCGGGCTTGCAGCTCGCGCCGATACCGTGGACGGCGCTGCTGCGGGACATCAAGACCCGTGTCGAGGAGGCGACGGGCTGGTCCTTCAACAGCGTCCTTGTCAACTATTACCGCGATCATCGCGACAGCATCGGGTATCACAGCGACGACGAACCGGAGTTAGGCGAGCGCCCGCGCATCGCCTCGCTCAGCCTCGGTGCCGCGCGCACCTTCGTCATGAAGCCAAAAACGCCGGCGGCAGACCCGGTGCGCCTGCGTCTCGGCTCGGGCAGCCTGCTGCTGATGGCCGGCGAGACGCAGAAACATTGGCGGCACGGCGTTCCGAAGGAAAATCAAGCCTGCGGTCCGCGGATCAACCTGACATTCCGCACCATCGTACGCTGATCCGCCCGGATCAGGCGGGTTGCCGCCGGTAATGATAGCGGTGCAGCTCGGTAGTCATGCCGATCGAATGGTAGAGCGCGCGGGCCGCGGTATTGTTCGCCTCGACCTGCAATGTGGCGCATCTCACGCCGTTGCACCCGGCCCAAGCGGCGAGCGCGGCCAGAACGCGGCGCGACAGCCCCTGGCGGCGCCGGCGCTCGTCGGTCACCACCGATTCGAAGCACAGCATGCAGCGGTGGACGATGCCATAGGCGAGCGCCACCGGCTCGCCCTCGACCGCGAGCATCGCAAACGCCGCCGGCACCAAAACCGAGCCGACGATCTCGCGGTACCTGGTATGAAATTCCGGTCGCTGTCCCTGCAGCTTTGCCATCGCCGTGAGCCACTCCTCGGCAGGCATGTCGTGCAGTCGCACTGCGGCGGGGCTGCCAAACGGCGCGGCCGCGGTGACGATCGGCTCAAGCGGTCCGGTGATGATGCAGCTCTCGCCCTCGGCGGTGTAGCCGCGCGCCGCGAGCGCCGCATCGATCTGAGGTGGCAGGAACGACGGAACGCGAAAAATCGCCGGCTGGTTCTGCGCGCGGTACAAGGCCTCGAACGTCTCGATCAGCGCGTCTGTCGGTGCATCGACCTGGCGGAGTGGCGTCGCCGAGTTGGCGGTGCGCCGCACGCCGCCGCTGAAGCGCAGCAGCCAGCCATCGACGACCAGCGTGCGCAGCGGCGGAAAGCCATTGATCGCCGCCTCCTCAGCCGGCCAGGCGAGCGCCGATGTCATGCCAAAGCAATGTCCGTCTGCGCGAAAACCCGCGCTTCTGGCCAACAGTGGCAATATTCCCGTTCGTATTCGTGCTCGGCGGCCTCGCGTATCGTCTCGGTCAGCGTCTTTCATCGATCTAGAAATACGGCGTCACAGACTCTCGAACAACAACCTCACGCACCGTCGTCGGTGCCGTCCGGCTCCGCCGGAGCCGCCGGGGCGCCGCCTTTGGCGACGCCGACCATCGCCGGGCGCAGCAGCCGATCGTGCAGCACGTACCCGGGCTGCAGCACCTCGACCACGGTACCGGCCGGTCGGCCGCTATTTTCGGCTTCGAAGACAGCCTGATGGAAGTTGTGGTCGAACTTCTCGCCCATCGCATCGATGCGCTTGAGGCCGTTGCGCTCGAACGCGGCAAGCAGCTCGCGCTCGGTCGCCGCGACCCCGGCGATCAGACTTCGTGTGCGGTCGTCCTTGGCCTCGCTTTCGGGCAGGCTGTCGAGCGCCCGGCGCAGGTTGTCGGCGACCGACAGCAGCCCTTCGGCAAACCGGCCGATGCCGTATTTCTCAGCATCGAGCCGCTCGCGCTGGGCGCGGCGCCGCGTGTTTTCGGTCTCGGCCAGCGCGCGCAGCAGCTTGTCCTGCGCCTCGGCGAGCTCGGCTTCAAGCGCCGCGGCACGTTCTTCCGGTGACGCCGCCGCGGCGTCGGCCTCGGTCTCGGCACCGGGATCGTTGGCCGGCGCGAGCGGTTCCTTCTCGTCGCTCATCTGCACTATCCAATTAGCCGCCCGATCACTTTCGCGGTGTAGTCCACCATCGGGATGATGCGGGCATAGTTGATCCGTGTCGGGCCGATGACGCCGATCGCGCCGACGATCTCCTCCCGGCTGTTCTGGTACGGCGCAATGATCACCGAGCAGCCGGCGAGGCCGAACAGGTGGCTCTGCGCGCCGATAAAGATCTGCACGCCGTCGGCGCTGCGGCTGGCGTCGAGCAGGCGCAGCATCGTCTCGCGCGTCTCCAGCATCTCGAACAGCGAGCGCAGCCGTTCGAGATCGGCGACCGCGGTGACGTCGTCGAGCAGTTTTGCCTGGCCGCGCACGATCAGCGCGCGCTCGCCGTCGCCGCCGGACCAGCTCGCCAGCCCGGTCGACACCACCCGGCCGGTGAGTTCGTCGAGCTGAGCCTTGTTCGACGCGATCTCCTCGGCGATTTCGGCGCGCGCCTCATCGAGCGTGCGGCCGACCAAGCGTGCGTTGAGATAATTGGTCGCGCTGACGAGCGCCGACGGCGGCAGGCCCATCGGCACCTCGACCACGCGATTTTCGACCAGCCCATCCTCGGTAACCATGACGACGAGCGCGCGGCCCGGGCCCAGCGGCACGAATTCGATGTGCTTCAGCGGCCGGTCCTGGGTCGGCACCACAACAAGGCCCGCGCAATGCGACAGCCCGCTCAGCGCCAGCGTCGCCTCCTCCAGTGCTTGCGGCAGGCTCTTGCCGCGCGCCGCGAGCAGGCTCTCGATGCTGTTGCGCTCGTCCTCGGCAAGGTTGCCGACCTCGAGCAGGCCATCGACAAAAAACCGCAGCCCTGCCTCGGTCGGCAGGCGCCCCGCCGAGGTGTGCGGCGAGTACAGAAGACCTGCCTCCTCCAGGTCGGCCATGACATTGCGGATCGTCGCCGGCGACAGATTGTCGGCCAGCAGCCGCGACAGCGTCCGCGAGCCGATCGGCTCGCCGGTCTGCACATAGCCATCGACGATCATGCGAAAAATGTCGCGGCTGCGCGCATTCAATTCGCTGATCGGCGACGGTTGCTGCGGTCGTGATGTCCGCAATTCTGTGTCTCGGTTTGCCAGCCCCACGATGCGCGGAAAATCTAGGAAGCCGACCCCACAGCGTCAACTCGCGGCGGATGAGCCCGCGCGCTCAATACGCTTTCTTGAAAATCGCGTCGTAATTTTGCCCCGCCGGCGCCGTCCAATGCCCGTCGAGGTCGGTGTAGTAAGGCTTGAACGCGTATTGGCTGCCATCCGAATTCTGGAACAGCAGCGTCCCGTCCTTGACGATGCCGGTGCCGTGCAGCACGCCGCCCGCCGCCTTGCCGCCAGAACCCATCGGCCCGAAGACATAGGTGATCGTCGCCGTGCCGTCGCTCGTCACGTTCTCGACGATGAGCGCCGCGCACAGCGCCGGCGTCCATGCCGCGTCGCTGAAGATGCCGAGGTACGGCCGGTAAGGCTGCGGCACCGACGACGGATCGGCGAGCCGATAGCCGACCTCCTGGTTGCAGAACACGCGGCTCGCCGCCGCTGCAGCCGAGGCCGGCGCCGCGGACGGGGCCGAAGGCGGCGACGGATCGGCCGGTGGACTGGCCGGCGCCGCTGCGTCGGGTGGCGGGATGGTCGGGGGTGGAACGGCCGAGGGCGGTGGGGCGTCGAGCGGCGTGCTCTGAATCGCCGAGCCGCCGGATCCCACTCCCCCTGTTGCCGCGCCGGGCGGCGGCAATAGCGGGATCGGCTGTTGCGCAAACGCGACGGCGGCGTTCCATGCCAGCCACAGCGCACTGCCCAGCGCCGCCGCTCCTCCTCTGCCGATCCCCTCAGTCATCTCAGCGGCTTCCGGAAAAGGATTTCGCCGCCGTGGTTATAGCCAACTGCGGACCAGCCGTCGGCGCGGTAATGCCGCTCGGCGCGGCTGCCGGGCTCGGTCGACAGCATCGCCGCCGCATGCCCCGCCGCACGCAGCGAATCGCATGCTGCTTTCAAGAGCGCGCGGCCGATGCCCTTGCCCTCATGGCCGGGCGCGACAAACAGCGCCCACAGCCAGCCGTCGCGCGGATCGCCGGCGGAAAAGCCGGCCACTGTTCCGTCCGCCTCCTGCCACACCCAGATCGGCCCATGCTTCAGAAACCATGCGATGTCGGCCGAGGTCACACGCTCTGGGTCGGACAGCACGTTTTCGCGGACGCCGTTGCGGATCTCCCAGATACGTGGGATGTCGCCGGCCGCGGCGCGCCGCAGCATCGCCTCTGATCCCGCGGCGCCGCGGTCTAGGCGATCTTCAGCTCGCGCAACTGCTTCACGTCGGCGCGGCCCGCCGAGAGGATGTAGGCGATGTCGGAACCGCCGGTCAGATAGCGCATGCCGAGCTTGATCAGCCAGCTCTGGAACTCGAAATCCTGACGCACGCCGCCGACCCCCATTTGCTTGCCGTGGCGCCGCGCAGCGCCGGCGACCTTCTCGAACGCCGCGCGCATGCGCTCCGACGAATACTGGCCGGGAATGCCCATTTCGGTGGACAGGTCGGAGGCGCCGATATGCAGCACATCGATCCCCTCGACCGCGGCGATCTCCTCGGCGTTCTCGATCGCCTCCGGCGTCTCGATCATCGCCATCAGCACCGTCTCGTCGTTGAGGATGTTGCACACCTGCGCCTGCGGGATCGCCGCGTAGCCGAGCGCCGGGCCGCTGCCAAACGCCGAGCGGTGGCCCTTGGGGGCGTAGAGGCAGGCGTTGACAATGTCGCGCGCCTCCTTGGCGTTCTGGATGTGCGGTACCATCACCCCCTGCGCGCCGCAATCGAGGATGCGCGTCGCATCGTGCGGGTCGTGCGAGGTGACGCGCGCGATCGGCGTGATCCCCATGCCGAGCGCGGCGACGCACACGCCGGCCGCGCTTTCGAGCGAAGTCGGATTGTGTTCGAGGTCGATATAGACGGCGTCGAACCCGCACGCCGCCGCGATCATCGCGATGTTCGGGGTGCGCAGCTGGTTGACCCCCATGCACAGCACCAGCTCGTTGTTCTTGAGCATCTTCTTGGCGCGATTCTCGCGGATTTGCGTCGGCATGGCAGCGCGCTCCTTCCCGAAACCGTCATCTTGGCAGGATAGCATCGTGCCCCTCGATCCGCGGCGCAACGACGCTATATTTTAATGATGCCAAACAGCAGTTTTCCGCAGCCGGTCTCCGGCATGGTGATGCCGCGCTTCGGCGAGGTGCCGAGCTTTATGCGCCTGCCGGTCGAGCGCGACCCGCGAAAGCTCGACATCGCGCTGGTCGGCGTCCCGTTCGACGGCGGCACCACCAACCGGCCCGGCGCGCGCCACGGCCCGCGCGAAATCCGCAACATGTCGACCCTGATGCGCCGTGTGCATCACGTCAGCAAGGTCGCGCCCTACGAATTGTGCCGCGTCGGCGACCATGGCGACGTGCCCGTTAACCCGATCGACCTGCACGATTCGCTGGCGCGGATCGAGGATGTCTTCGCCCGCCTGCACGCGGCCGGCGCCGCGCCGCTGGCGGCCGGCGGCGACCACTTGATCACGCTGCCGATCCTGCGCGCGATCGCCAAGGACAGGCCGGTCGGGCTCGTCCATTTCGACGCGCATTCCGACACCGGCGACACCTATTTCGGCGGCGAGAAATACACCCACGGCACCCCGTTCCGCCGCGCGATCGAGGAAGGGCTGGTCGATCCGCACCGGATGATCCAGATCGGCATCCGCGGCTCGATATATGCGCCGGACGAAAAGGACTGGGCCGAGAGCGTCGGCATCCGCATCGTTCACATCGAGGAGTTTTTCGAGCTCGGCCCAGCCGGCGTCGTTGCCGAGGCTCGGCGTATCGTCGGCGACGGGCCGACCTATGTCAGTTTCGACGTCGACGGGCTCGACCCGGTCTACGCCCCCGGCACCGGTACGCCGGAGATCGGCGGCTATTCGACCGCCGAGGCACAGCAGATGCTGCGCGGCCTCGCCGGCCTCGACCTCGTCGGCGCCGACGTCGTCGAAGTGTCGCCCCCGTTCGATCCCAGCGGCAACACCGCCCTCGTCGGCGCGACAATGATGTTCGAGCTGCTGTGCGTGCTCGCCCCGGCTGTCGCGCGGCGCAAGACGCGGGTCGAAGCGGCCCAGCCGGTCGCCGCAAAGTAGCTGTGTGACCGAGGGCGACGCCCAGGCAGTCGAGCTTTTTGGCCGGCCTCGGACTTAAAGCGCGCCGCCCGCTTTAGTCACCGCGCGACATTGTCCTTGTCATACCGGCGAAGGCCGGTATCCACTTTTCAGCCGTTGAGCGCTGATTGGTGGGTTCCGGCCTCCGCGGGGACGAGAAGGAGACATCCATGGCCAATGACGTGAGCGTGACGACCTCTCCGGTGGTCGAGACGGCCTCGGGCAAAATCCGCGGCGCGGCGTCAAACGGCATTCTCGCGTTCAAGGGTATTCGCTACGGCGCGTCAACCGGCGGTGCCGCCCGGTTCCGGCCGCCGCAGCCGGCCGCAGCATGGAGCGGCGCGCGAGATGCGCTGGCCTATCACGGCAAGGCGCCGCAATCGCCGGCGCAGGTCAAGCGGCGCAGCGAGATGGACGGCATCCTCGGCCCGCTTGACACCACGCCTGAGACCGAGGATTGCCTGACGCTCAACGTCTGGACACCCGGCGCCGCCGGCAAGCGGCCGGTGATGGTGTGGCTGCACGGCGGCGCGTTTGCCTACGGCTCGGGCAACCGCGCGGTCACCGACGGCGCCGCCCTCGCGCGGCGCGGCGACGTCGTCGTGGTCAGCGTCAACCATCGGCTCAACATCTGCGGCTACCTGCACCTCGAAGACATCGGCGGCGCGCGCTACGCGGGGTCAGGCAACGCCGGCTCGCTCGACATGGTGCTGGCGCTCCAATGGGTGCGCGACAACATCGCGGCGTTTGGCGGCGATCCGGGCTGCGTCACGATCTTTGGCGAGTCGGGCGGCGGCGGAAAGGTCAGCGCCCTCTTGGCGATGCCGGCAGCGAAGGGCCTCTTCCACCGCGCCGTAATCCAATCGGGGGCCGCGGTGCGCTTTACGACCCGCGAGCGGGCGAATGCGCTGGCCGAGTCGGTCGTGAAGCAACTCGGCGGCCTCGACAAGCTCGCCGACGTGCCGCTTGGCGCCTTGCTGAGCGCGATCGTCCCGGCGTCGCGCGACGCCGGCAAGCGCGCTTGGCCGCTGCTCGACCGTTACGATTTCGGCCCGGTCGTCGATGGCGCCGTGGTCACGCAGCACCCGGCCGAGCCGAGCACGCCGCCGCTCGGCGACGACATACCGCTGATGATCGGAGGCACCGCGCAGGAAGCCGCGTTGTTCCTCGACGACGATGCGGTGTGGCACCGCACGCTGAGCGAGGCCGCGTTGCGCGAGCGGGTGGCGGCGGTGGCGGGGCCCGATACCGATGCCGTTTTGGCGCTCTACAAGGCGCGGCTGCCCGGGGCGAGCGCGGCCGACCGGCTGATCGCCGCACTGACCGGCTCGAATTTCTCGGTGCGCACCTGGCTCTTCGCCGACCGGCGCGCGGCGAGAGGTGGTGCACCTGTCTACCACTATTCGCTCGAGTGGCCGTCGCCCTTCGGCGGCGGGCGGATGGGCGCGCACCACGCGATGGACCTGCCCTTCGTGTTCGACACCACCGACGTCCCGCTCTCGACCAAGGGAGCCGACGGCGCGCCCGAGCTGGCGGCGGCGATGTCGGCGACTTGGGCCGCCTTCGCCCGCGCCGGCAAGCCCGACAACCCGGCGATCCCGGCTTGGCCGGCCTATACGGCCGAGACGCGCGCGACGATGCTGTTCGACACGCGGTGCCGCGTCGTCGACGACCCGCTGCGCGACCCGCGCGAGCTGTGGAGCCGCGTCGCAACACGCGGTTAAGTTTAAGCCCCCTCCCGCATGCGGGAGAGGGGCGTATTCGTTACCGCACCTGGAACTGGGTCTTGCCGAAATAGACTTCGCGCTCGGCCGCGGTGATCGCATTCTGGTCGCGGCCTTCCGCGAGCACCTTGACGCCGCGCTGCACCGCCGGCCGCGCGGCGACCGCATCATACCATCGCTTGACCGCCGGAAATTCGCCGAGATCGAGATAGCCGCGCCGGTCGAAGCGGGGCGACGGTGTCGTCGCGGTGCGCAGCCACGGGAAGGTGATGACGTCGGCCATGCTGTACTCGTCGCCGGCGAGCCATGGGGTCTCGGACAACCGGTTGTTCAGCACGCGGGTCAGCCGCCTGGTTTCATTGGCGTAGCGCTCGATCGCATACGGAATCTGCTCGGGCGCATAGGCGCCAAAATGGTTCCACTGACCAAACATCGGGCCGATGCCGCCCATTTGGAACATGATCCATTCGAGACATTTGTAGCGTGCGGCCGGGTCTTTGGGCATCAGCCGGCCGCCGGCTTTCTCGGACAGATAGATCAGGATCGCGCCCGATTCGAACAGCGTGAACGGCTTGCCGCCCGGCCCGTCGGGATCGCGAATCGCCGGGATACGGTGGTTCGGCGTGATCTTGAGGAATTCGGGCTTGAACTGGTCGCCCGCGCCGATATCCACCGGGATTGCCGTGTATTCGAGGCCAAGCTCCTCGAGCGCGATGTGAACCTTGTGGCCGTTTGGCGTCGGCCACGACCAGACTTCGAGCATCCGAGCCTCCTGCGCTTGTCCAAGTCACGACGAGGTTGCCGATCTTAGAGAATTTCGCTGCGTCCGCGAACCGGCGGCACGCCCGCCGCGATGCGGGCTATCACGCCCGCCAGTCGGCCGATATATTGCGAACGTATGACAGCTTGCGCCTGGTCGGCGTCGTGTGTTGGGGGACAATGAGCCACAAGGGATTTGAAGGGGAGCTTCGCCTTTTCCTCGAAGAACTTTGCTGCGAATTGTGCCGGCTGAAGCACATTCAAGACGATGGCATGTCGGTCGGGGACGTAAGGATCGCGCGCGAGGTCCAGCTCGTGCCGCCGGGGGCGTTCGCCGATATTGTCGTCGCGCTGCCGAGCGCGCCCTCGTACTACGTCGAGATCAAATACGGGCTGTCGCTCGACGAGGCGGTGCGCAACGTGCGGCGCAAATACGCGGTCAACCATCGCGCATCGTGCAACCGGCTGGTTGTGGTGGTGCGCGACCTCGACGAAGCGGCGCTCCAGGCCCGGCTGCGCGATTGCGTCTGCACCAGCCTCGATGTCGAGGTGTGGAACGAGGCGCGGCTCCTCGCCGACATCAAGAAACGCTACGGCGCCTCAATCGAGGCGCTCAGCGAAAACAACATCATCCAGCTGCACCGCTCGATGCTGCAGGCCAACTGGAAGGGGGTGTACGGAGATGAGCCCTATTACGAGGTGCTGGCGTCGTCGCTGCTCTGGCATTTCAGCCCGTGGACCCTGAAGCGGCTGCAGACCGAGGAGGGGCTCGGCGCCAACGATATCTGGCGCCCGGGCAGCTATTCCGACATCGCCATCGTGATGGCCGACCTCAGCTCGTTCTCGCGCTATGTCCACGACACCCCCGACCAGCGCGTCGTGCAGCAGGTGCTGACCGCGTTCTATTCGCAGACGCGCCAGGCAATCCACGAGTACGGCGGGATGTTCTACCAATTCGTCGGCGACGAGGTAGTGGCGCTGTTCGGCTATCCCGACGCCAAGAGCGGCTATATCGACGATACGCTGCGCTGCGCCAAGGCGCTGCTTGACATCGGCGCCTCGACCTCGGCGCGCTGGGAGCGCCACATCGACATGGTCGAGGAAAAGCACGGGCTGCACATCGGCATTGCGCTCGGCCAGCTCAACCTGATGCCGCTGCGCCCATTCGCGCACTCGCATATCGGCTTTATCGGCGACGCGCTCAATATGACCGCGCGGCTGCTCAACGAGGCGCAGCCAGGCGAAATTTTTGTCAGCAACGCATTTTACCAGCAGCTGAGCGACGACGATCAGTCGGAGTTCGCCGAGAGCGCCCCGGTCGAGGCGCGCAACATCGGCACCGTCAAGGGCTGGCGCCGCGCCGCCGAACGCTGAGGGCCCGCCGAACCGGGCGCCGCGCGGCCGCGCCTAGGCGACCAACCGGCGCTCGATCGCCGCCGCCTTGATCGCCTTCTGCAGCTTCTCGAAGGCTCGAACCTCGATCTGCCGCACCCGCTCGCGCGAGATGCCGTATTGCTGCGACAAATCCTCGAGCGTCGTCGGATTGTCCTTGAGCCGCCGCTCGCCGAGGATGTGACGCTCGCGCTCGTTGAGATGGCTCATCGCCTTGTCCAGCAGATCGCGGCGTAGCCCTAGCTCCTGCCGCTCGCCGAGCTTGGTCTCCTGGCTCTCGGATTCGTCGACCAGCCAATCCTGCCATTCGCCCTCGCTGTCGCTGCGCAGCGGCGCGTTGAGCGAATGATCGGGGCTGGCAAGCCGCCGGTTCATGCTGACGACATCGGCTTCCGGCACATCGAGCTCGGTCGCGATCTTCCTGAGGTTCTCGGGCGACAGGTCGCCTTCGTCGACCGCCTGCAGCTGGCCCTTCAACTTGCGCAGGTTGAAGAACAGCTTCTTCTGCGCCGCGGTGGTGCCCATCTTCACCAGCGACCACGAATGCAGGATGTATTCCTGGATTGCCGCGCGAATCCACCACATCGCGTAGGTCGCCAGACGGAAGCCGCGGTCCGGATCGAAGCGCTTGACCGCCTGCATCATGCCGACATTGCCCTCCGAGATCAGTTCGGAGAGCGGCAGGCCGTAGCCGCGATACCCCATCGCGATCTTGGCGACGAGCCGCAGATGGCTGGTTACGAGGCGGTGCGCCGCCTCCGGGTCTTCATGCTCCTTCCAGCGCTTGGCGAGCATGAACTCTTCGTCGGGCTCGAGCATCGGAAACCTGCGGATCTCCTGGAGATACCGCGTGAGGCTGCCCTCGCCGGACAGCGAAGGTACGGACAGGTTTGGCATCGACTGATTGTTCCCCTTCTCGGCCGCATTTGAAGAACGCAAGCCTTCGTTGGAGCGTTCCCATACCCTAGTAAAATAGTAGGTTTTTGTCCAGTTTAAAGTCTCTCTAAATTCTGCAGCAGCGCTGCGATGTCGGCAGGCAGCGCGCTGTCGAACGCCAGATGCACGCCGCTTGCCGGGTGACGAAAGCCGAGATGCCGCGCATGCAGCGCCTGCCGCGGAAAAGCGCTCCGCCGGCCGCCGCCGCGTCCGGTGCGCCCGCCATAAACCGAATCGCCGATCAGCGGGTGACCGCGCGCCGCCAGATGGACGCGAATCTGGTGCGTGCGGCCGGTCAGCAGGCGGCATTCGAGCAGCGCGGCCACATCGCCGCCAAACGCCCGCTCGACCCGATAGCGGGTAACCGCAGGCTTGCCGCGCGCGTCGCCGACCACGGCCATCTTCTTCCGGTCGCTCATGCTGCGCCCGATATTGCCGCTGATCTCGCCCTCCGCCGGGAGCGGCACGCCCCAGACCACGGCAGCATAGGCGCGCGCGATGTGGCGCGCGGCGAAATCGCGCGACAGCGCGCGGTGCGCGGCGTCGGTCTTGGCGACGACGACGAGACCGCTTGTGTCCTTGTCGAGCCGGTGCACGATGCCCGGACGCCGCACCCCGCCGATCCCGGCAAGGCTGGCGCCGCAATGCGCGATGAGCGCATTGACGAGGGTGCCATCGGGATTGCCGGGCGCGGGATGGACGACGAGCCCGGCCGGCTTGTCGATGACGATGAGATGGGCATCCTCAAACCGGATATCGAGCGGGATCGCCTGCGGCTGCGGCGCGGCATCCTCAGCATCGGGCAGAATTACGACAAAAGTTTGTCCCGCTTTCACCTTGCGCGCGGGGTCGCGTATCACGTTAACGTCATCGCTGATGCGGCCCGAAACGATCAGCTGCTTGAGGCGCGAGCGCGACAGCTCCGGCAGCTGCGTCTGCAAGGCACGGTCCAGCCGCTCGCCTGCCGAGCCGTCGGCGATGGTGACCGAAGCCGTGGTCATTGCGACAGTAGCGGTATGAACCTGCGCTTCCTCAAGATTCTCGTTGCGGCGATGGGCGCGCTGCTGGTCGCCGGTGTTGCCGCGCTGGCCGCGGCGATTGCGGTTCGGTTGTCGCATCG
This sequence comes from Alphaproteobacteria bacterium, assembly GCA_019241915.1. Lineage (GTDB taxonomy): Bacteria > Pseudomonadota > Alphaproteobacteria > ATCC43930 > CGMCC-115725 > DATARH01. Next base: position 1,821 of record JAFAWI010000242.1, on the reverse strand, counting down.
CGCCCCGCTGCCGGCGGCGGCCTTCACCGCGCCGCCGCTGTCGCTGCCGCACGGTTCGACAATCGAGGCGATGAGCACCGGCCCCGAGCGAATCGTGCTGCAGGTCGACCTCGAAGACGGCTCGGTCGAGCTTGTCGTCATCGATCTCGCGACCGGCCGGTTGGTCGGCACGATTCCGCTGAAGGAGGCACCGTAGCCGCGCGTCATCCGGCGACAAATTTCGTCACGGATTTTTACTTGCAATCCATGTTTTTGCGCGTATCTATCCGCGCGTTGACGCACTCGCACGTGCCTATGGCCCTTGGTGGTTATGCAACGACGTAACGCGTCCTTTTTGGCAGTCCGGCCTGTCTGCTCTGTAGGCGGCCGCCGGTCCCGAGAGGGAGGTCGATATGGTTGCAATCCCTGTGTGGGCCATCGAGCCCTGCCCTGACGCCGCGCTGCGCGGCACCCGCTTGCGCGGACGGGGCAGCCGGGTCACCGATCCGAGCAGTTTAAGCTAACCAAAATCCGCTGCGGTACGGTTTTCGTGCCGGCGGCAAATCCGCTCGAGCGCTTCGTATCGAAGTCGCCTGCCCGCGAGGGCGGCGACCGATGCGAGGTGGCGAGAAAGTTGGTCAGCTTGCTGTTTGGGAAGGATCCCCGGTCAATGAACAAGAAGATTTCCCGTTTTCTTGCAGAAACCGTGCCCGAGACGCCCTGCCTGGTGGTCGATCTCGATGTCGTCGCCAAGGCGTACGACATGCTGCGCCGGTATCTGCCGATCGCGTCGGTCTACTACGCGGTCAAGGCGAACCCGGCGCGGGAGATCGTCGCGATGCTGGCGGAAATGGGGTCCAATTTCGACGTTGCCAGTCCGGCCGAGATCGCACTGTGCCTGGCCAATGGCGCGACCGCCGAGCGGTTATCGTTTGGCAACACGATCAAGAAGGAACGCGACATCGCCGCGGCCTACGCGGCGGGGGTGCGGCTGTTCGCGTTCGACAGCGAGGCCGAACTCGACAAGCTGGCACGCGCCGCGCCCGGTGCGCGGGTGTTCTGCCGCATCCTGGTGTCGTGCGAGGGTGCGGAGTGGCCGCTGTCGCGCAAGTTCGGCTGCACTCCGGAGCTGGCGGTCAAGCTGCTGTGCCGCGCGCGCGATCGGGGGCTCGACCCCTACGGCGTCTCGTTCCATGTCGGCTCGCAGCAGACCGATCTCGGGCAGTGGGACGGCGCGGTCGCCTCGGCCGCGGCGATGTTCTCGCTGCTCGCCAAGGCCGACATCAACCTGCGCATGGTCAATATCGGCGGCGGGTTCCCGGCGCAGTACCGCGGCGACATCTCGCCGGTCAGCCGCTACGCCGGGGCGGTGACCGCGGCGCTGACCAAGCACTTCGGCAACCAACTCCCCGAAATCATCGTCGAGCCGGGCCGCTCGCTGGTCGGCGATGCCGGGATCATCCAGACCGAGGTGGTGCTGATCGCCGATAAGGGCGATGGCGGCAAGCGCTGGGTCTATCTCGATGCCGGCAAGTTCAACGGCCTCGCCGAGACGATGGACGAGAGCATCAAGTACCGGATCGAAACGCCGGGCCGCGCCGGCGAGACTGGACCGGTGGTGCTTGCCGGCCCGACCTGCGACAGCGCCGACATCCTGTACGAGAAGGCCGACTACCGGATGCCGCTCGCGCTTCGGGTCGGTGACAAGGTCGAGATCCAATCGACCGGCGCCTACACGTCGAGCTACGCTTCGGTCGGGTTCAACGGCTTCCCGCCGCTGCGGACCTACTGCATCTGACCGAATATTGCTGCATGACGGCAGCGCCACCAGATTTCACCCTG